>NZ_WHOV01000003.1:0-111688 GCF_009765395.1 Pseudomonas sp. BAV 4579
CATCTGCGCCGGAAGTGGGGCGCATTATAGGGGAGTTTCAGGACAGGTCAACAGTTATTTTCACAAAGGCCAAAAAAGAAAGGGGGCTGCTTACGCAGCCCCCTTTCCTATAGACCTCTTGTGCGGCTAGCCGCGACCGACACGACGATTGCGCCAGAGGGTGGTGAAGGGGCCGGAGACGGCATAGGCCAGGAAGCCCAGCAGCAGAACGCGCGGCGGGTCGGTGAAGACCACGGCGAAGACCAGCACGGCGATCAGGATGACCACGAAGGGCACCCGCCCTTTCAGGCCTAGGGTCTTGAAGCTCCAGTACTTGAAGTTGCTGACCATGAGCATGCCAGCCGCGGCGACCATCAGGGCTACCAGCAGGGACAGCTTGGAGCCCTGGATGCCGAAGTCACTGAAGCACCAGACGGTACCAGCCACCAGGGCCGCCGCGGAAGGACTGGCCAGGCCGATGAAGTAGCGCTTGTCCACCGAACCGATCTGGGTGTTGAAGCGCGCCAGACGCAAGGCGGCGCCTGCCACATAGATGAAGGCAACGGCCCAGCCGACATTACCCAGGCCGCTCAGGGCCCACTGGAAGGCCAGGATGGCCGGCGCGACACCGAAGGCGACCATGTCGGAGAGCGAGTCGTACTGTTCGCCGAAGGCGCTCTGGGTGTTGGTCATCCGGGCGACGCGGCCATCCAGGCCATCAAGAACCATGGCGATAAAGATGGCGGCGGCGGCGGCCGAGAAACCGGCGGAGGCAATCTCGTACTGTCCCTGGATGAAGGCGGTCTGAGCCGCAACACCCTTGATGATCGAATAGAGGCCGGCAAAGAGCGCCGCGGTGGTGAAGAGGTTGGGCAGCAGGTACACGCCACGGCGTCTGATCTTGCGCCCCTGGGCGTCCTGCGTCTCCTCGATGTGTTCATCCACGGGGATGAGGCCGTCGGTGTTGGTGTTGGACGGGGTTTCTTCGGGACGCTCGCTCATGGATTTTCCTTGGGCATTACCTGACGGATTGGACTGACCTCTTGAGGATAGGGTTCAGCCTAACCTCCCATGCTAAGGCATTGCCGGGGTCGTGGGCAGTGCAATAAAAAACGCGGCCGAAGCCGCGTCTTTACTGTTCGTTACAGGGCTGACGCCCTGCCCGATCAGTTCTTGGTCTTGTCGACGATCTTGTTCGACGCGATCCAGGGCATCATGGCCCGCAGCTTCTCGCCGACCTGCTCGATCGGGTGAGCCGCGTTGTTGCGACGGTAGGCGGTCATGGAAGCGTAGTTGGACGCACCCTCGGCCACGAACATCTTGGCGTATTCGCCGTTCTGGATGCGCTTGAGCGCATTCTTCATGGCGGCGCGCGACTCGGCGTTGATCACCTCGGGGCCGGTCACGTACTCGCCGTACTCGGCGTTGTTGGAGATCGAGTAGTTCATGTTGGCGATGCCGCCTTCGTACATGAGGTCGACGATCAGCTTCAGTTCGTGCAGGCACTCGAAGTAGGCCATTTCCGGCGCGTAGCCGGCTTCGACCAGGGTTTCGAAACCGGCCTTGACCAGTTCGACCGCACCACCGCACAGCACGGCCTGCTCACCGAACAGGTCGGTTTCGGTCTCGTCCTTGAAGGTG
Source organism: Pseudomonas sp. BAV 4579 (assembly GCF_009765395.1). Lineage (NCBI taxonomy): Bacteria > Pseudomonadati > Pseudomonadota > Gammaproteobacteria > Pseudomonadales > Pseudomonadaceae > Pseudomonas > Pseudomonas sp. BAV 4579. The sequence goes on from NZ_WHOV01000003.1 coordinate 1,621, forward strand.
GTCTCGATGATGCCGGTACGGCCGCCGCCGACGCCACAGGCGTAGGAAAGGGCGACGTCCTTGGCATTGCCGGAAGCGTCCTGGTGGACGGCGACCAGATCAGGGATGCCGCCGCCCTTGACGAACTCGGAACGCACGGTGTGACCCGGGGCCTTGGGGGCGATCATGATGACGTCCAGGTCAGCGCGGGGCACGACCTGGTTGTAGTGGATGGCGAAACCGTGGGCGAAGGCCAGGGTGGCACCCTGCTTCAGGTTCGGCTCGACTTCGTCCTTGTACAGCTTGGACTGGAATTCGTCGGGGGTCAGGATCATGACCACGTCGGCGGAGGCGACGGCGTCCTTGACCGGCTTGACGGTCAGGCCATGGGCCTCGGCCTTGGCCACGGTGGCCGAGCCACTGCGCAGACCGACGACGACGTCGACGCCGGAGTCCTTCAGGTTGCAGGCGTGGGCGTGACCCTGGGAGCCGTAGCCGATGATGGCGACCTTCTTGCCCTGGATGATGGAAAGGTCACAGTCTTTGTCGTAGTAAACGCGCATTGCAGGTTCTCCTGGAAAAGGGGGTATCAGATGCTCAGGGCTTTGTCGCCACGGGAAATTCCGGTCACGCCGCTACGCACCACCTCGAGGATAGACGCGGCGCCGATCGCCTGGATGAAGCTGTCGATCTTCTCGCTGGTGCCCGCCAGCTGAATGGTATACACGCTGCTGCCGACATCGACGATCTGGCCGCGAAAGATATCGGTGGTGCGCTTGACCTCGGCGCGCTGGGCGCCGGTGGCCTTGACCTTGATCAGCAGGAGTTCGCGCTCGATGTGGGCGCTCTCGGACAGGTTGACCAGTTTCACCACCTCGATGAGCTTGTTGAGGTTCTTGGTGATCTGCTCGACCGTCTCTTCCTGGCCGATGGTGGTCAGGGTCAGGCGCGACAGGGTCGGATCCTCGGTCGCGGCGACCGTGAGGCTTTCGATGTTGTAGTTGCGCTGGGAAAACAGGCCGACCACGCGGGACAGGGCGCCGGGCTCGTTTTCCAGCAGCAGGGAGATGATGTGTCTCATGTTCAGGTCCGCTCCGTCTTGCTCAGCCACATGTCGCGCATCGCGCCATCCTTGATCTGCATCGGATAGACGTGTTCGGTGTTGTCCACGGCGATGTCGAGGAAGACCAGGCGATTCTTCATGGCGAAGGCCTCGGCCATCATCGGCTTGAGGTCTTCCAGACGCTCGATGCGCATGCCGACGTGGCCATAGGCCTCGGCCAGCTTGACGAAGTCCGGCAGGGATTCCATGTAGGAGTGGGAGTAGCGGCTGCTGTACTGCATGTCCTGCCACTGGCGGACCATGCCCAGGGCACCGTTGTTGAGGCAGACGATCTTCACCGGCAGGTCGTACTGCATGCAGGTGGAGAGTTCCTGGATGTTCATCTGCACGCTGCCTTCACCGGTGACGCAGGCGACGTCAGCGTCCGGGAAGTTGAGCTTGACGCCCATGGCCGCCGGGAAGCCGAAGCCCATGGTGCCGAGGCCGCCGGAGTTGATCCAGCGATTGGGCTTGTCGTAGCGGTAGTACTGGGCGGCGAACATCTGGTGCTGGCCCACGTCCGAGGTGATGTAGGCATCGCCCGCGGTGACGTCGTACAGGGTTTCGATGACGGTCTGCGGCTTGATGATGCTGCCGTCGCCCTTGTCGTAGGGGAACATCTCGCGGCCGCCACGCCATTCCTCGATCTGCTTCCACCAGGAGGCCTGGCTTTCGGCGTGGGGCTTCTCGCTCAGCTCGCGGACCACGGCGACCATCTCAGTGAGGACGCTGTCGACCGGACCGACGATGGGCACGTCGGCCTTGATGGTCTTGGAGATCGACGCCGGGTCGATGTCGACGTGGATGATCTTGGCGTTCGGGCAGAAGCGCGTGGCGCCGTTGATGACGCGGTCATCGAAACGTGCGCCCACGGCGAGGATGACGTCGCTGTGGTGCATGGCCAGGTTGGCCGGGTAGCTGCCGTGCATGCCGAGCATGCCGAGGAACTGGCGATCGCTGCCCGGATAGCCGCCGAGCCCCATCAGGGTATTGGTGACCGGCAGGTTGAGCAGGCGCGCCAGCTCGGTGAGGGCCGCGGAGGCGCCGCCGAGGATGACCCCGCCACCGGCGTAGAGAACCGGGCGCTTGGCCGCCACCAGCATCTCAATGGCCTTGCGAATCTGCCCAGAATGACCGCGCTGCGCCGGATTGTAGGAGCGCAGCTTGATCTTCTTCGGATAGACGTATTCGAATTTCTTGGTCGGATCGCCCATGTCCTTGGGGATGTCGACCACCACCGGACCAGGACGGCCGGACTCGGCGAGGTAGAAGGCCTTCTTGAGGACTTCGGGGATCTCGGAGGGGTGCTTGATGATGAAGCTGTGCTTCACGATCGGCCGGGAGATGCCGACCATGTCGGTTTCCTGGAAGGCGTCGGTGCCCACCATGTTGCTCGGCACCTGCCCGGACAGGACCACCATGGGGATGGAGTCCATGTAGGCGGTGGCGATGCCGGTGATGGCGTTGGTCGCACCGGGGCCGGAGGTCACCAGGACCACGCCGGCCTTGCCGGTGGCGCGGGCATAGCCGTCAGCCATGTGGGTGGCGGCCTGCTCGTGACGAACCAGGATGTGGTTGAGCGCCGGTTCCTTGAACAGGGCGTCGTAGATGTGCAGCAGGGCACCGCCCGGGTACCCGTAGATGTGTTTCACGCCCTCGTCGCGCAAGAAGCGGACGACCATCTCAGCGCCAGTTAATAGCTCCACGTATCACCTCATTCCACGCATGGCGAGCGCCCATTGGTGGACGCTCAAGGTTCGGTTGACTGCAAGGCAGAGCATGGGCGACGGTGATCACCGACGATTCAGCTGCCTAGAAAGCCTTGTTGGAAGATTCCGATGAATGCTGGAGCTTCCACCCGACGCGAGGTAACGCGGTGCAGGGTATTTGACTGTGGCGGCGCGGGTAGGCACCTCATGGTCTGCCGAGCAGTCAGCTTTGGGCCGACTCGCTACAGCGAACTTTGGATTGTTCGCATTCGACCGGTGCAAGTCAAGCCGAAAGGTGCAACCGGGCGCAATCGGTCGTCGGCGAGCAGTCGTGATGAAAAGGTCGACGTCTCCTCTTATAGTGAAGTCCTGTCCTCTTCCCTTCCAGGATTCCCATGCGCTCGATCTTCTGGCTTTCCGCCCTGGCTTTCGCCTGCAGCCTGTCCGCCCAGGCCGCGCAGGTCTACAAATGGACCGACGACAAGGGTGTCACCCATTTCAGCGCCCAGCCGCCCGAGGGCCAGAAGGCCAACGAGGTGGACGTGAAGACGGCGCCGCAGATCAATGGCGGTGGCACTGCGCCCACCTACAAGATGCCCAATGGCGCCCAGCAGCCGTCGGTGTCCAACGATGCCCAGCAGCAGGAGCTGGATCGCCAGGTGAAGGCGCAGGTGCGCGAGGAGCAGAACAAGCTCAAGGAGCAGTGCGACCAGGCGCGCCAGAATCTGGCGCAGCTGCGCAACAATCCACGCATCCTGGTGCAGTCCGGTCGTGGCGAGACGCGGCGGCTGAGCGAAGAGGAGCGTCAGCAGCGGCTGGCCGAGACCCAGCTGTCCATCGAGCAGAACTGCGGCAAATAGCTCAGGGGCCTTCGATGATGCGGTCGAATTCGGCCAGGGACGCGAGCAGGGGCAGGACCGGATCGAGATTGCCCTGGTAGACCATCTCGGCCATCGGCCGGATGCCCGAGCGCGCCGGCAGGACCGCATCGCTCTCGATGATCAGCTTCATCCGCGGCACGAAGATCCACTGCAGCCACTGGGCGAAGTTCAGGGTATCGACGCAGAAGGGCTCCTGGCTGGCCAGGGCCTCGGCGCTGGGCGCCTGCGCCGACCACCAGCCGAGCAGGCGCAATTCACGCTCGATCTGCAGCAGCTGATCGGCGAGAGCCGGCAGGCGCTCGTCCATCAGGTACCCACCTGCGCCTTCTGCCGGGCCAGGGCGGCCCCGGAGGCATCGCCCTGGGCTTCGCGGGCCTGGGCGATCAGCTGCCAGAGACTGGCCTGCAGGGCCGGACGACCATTGGCATAGGTCAAGGCGCGACGGGCCAGTTGCTCGCCCTGGGCGGGATCGTTCTGCGCCAGGCGCACCTGGGCCAGGCGATAGAGCACCTGGGGCTCGCGCGGGGCGATGCGCATGGCGCGCTCCAGGCTCGAGGAGGCGCCGTTGAGATCGCCACCACCCTGCTGTTGCTGGGCGGTGGTCAGCAGGGACAGCACCGGACCGTCGAGCTGCTCGTCGGCAGCCAGGCCGCCGCCCGTGGAAGCGCTGGCGGAGGGGATGCCCGTCGGCGCGCTGCTGGCAGCGGCGGCGCCCTGAGTGGCGGGCGGATAGACCGGCTGTGAATAGCTCGGCTGTACCGGCGCCTGGGCGGGCGGCGTGCTGGGGCTGGACGAGGTGATCAGCGGCGCCGAGGCCGCCGGCGCGGCATAGGTCTCCAGGGGCGCGGAACTGCCGCCCGGCACCATGACGGTCACCCCGGCATCGGCCGGCGCACTGGGCGCTGCGGCCACCGGAGCCTGGCGCTGCGCCGGCAGGGGCCGGTTGTTGCCCTGGCGATAGAGTTCGCCGTTGGACACCGGACCGCCGGAATCGACCACGGGGATGGCGCCACGCTGCGGCGCGGCGCAACCGGCGAGGAGAACACCGGCGATCATCACCGGCCAGACTGCTTTCGTCACCTTGGGACCTCTCAATTCAACCAACCCTTGACCCAATCCATGACCGGACTGCCGCCGTTGCCGTTGCTGCCGGCGGCGGGTGCGGCCGGCGCGCCACAGGAGGCGCCCGCTGGCGGTTCACTGCCGCGAATATAAGGCATCTGCACGGCATTGGGACACGAGGGATCCGTGCCGCGGCCGGTGGTGGCATCGACCCAGGCCTGGGTGATGTTGTCCGGCACCGGCATGTCCAGGGAGACCGGATCGGCACGGCGCATGAAGTTGCTCCAGACCTGCAGGGCGCCGGTGGCACCGGTCAGCGGTGTCTTGCCGTTGTCGTCGCGACCCAGCCAGACCACCGCCAGCAGATCCTGGCTGAAGCCGGAGAACCAGCTGTCGCGGGAATCGTTGGTGGTACCGGTCTTGCCCGCCAGGTTAACGCTGGTGGGGATCTGGTTGTAGACCGAGCGGCCGGTGCCCTCGCGCATGACGCGCTGCATGGCGTACTGCACCAGGTAGATGGCGCCGGTATCGAAGCGCTGCTCGATCTGGAACGGATAGCGCTTGAGCGGCTCGCCATTGGCGTCGAGCACGCTGCGGATGCTGCGCAACGGCGTATTGAAGCCGCCGTTGGCCAGCGTCTGGTACATGGTCGCCACTTCCATGGGCGTCAGGGCGCCGGCACCGAGCAGGGTCGCCGGGTAAGGCGGCAGGGCGCGACTCACGCCCAGGCGCTCGACGGTCTTGAGCACCTCGGGTAGCCCCAGGTCCAGGCCCAGGCGCGCCGTGGAGAGGTTGTAGGAATGCGCCAGCCCCTGATAGAGGAAGATGGTGCCGTGCGCCTTGTGCTCGTAGTTCTGTGGCCGCCAGACCTGGCCGTCGGCGCCTTTCACCGAGAAGGGCTCGTCCTGGATCAGGGTGGTCAGGGTGTACTTGCTGGGGCGTTCCAGGGCGGTGAGATAGACCGCCGGCTTGATCAGCGAACCGACCTGGCGCACCGCATCGAGGGCGCGGTTGTAGCCGGCGAAGCGTGGATCGCGGCCGCCCAGCAGCGCCTGGACCTCACCGGTTTCCGGATTGGTCACCACCATGGCCGACTCGACGTTTTCCGCGCCCTTGCGACCATCGATGCGCTTCAAAGCCTCGGCCATGGCCGCTTCGGCCTTGGTCTGCAGGATGGGGTCGAAGCTGGTGAAGATGCGCAGCCCTTCCTCGGTGAGGTCTTCGTCGCGGTAGTCCTGCTTGAGCTGACGTTTGACCAGGTCGACGAAGGCCGGGAAGGAACTGTTGGTCAGGCTGCCGGCCTTGGTGATGCCCAGCGGGCGGGCCTTGGCGGCCTCGGCCTCGGTGGCGCTGACCACGCCCTGCTCGGCCATGAGGTCGAGTACCAGGTTGCGGCGGGCCATGGCGCGCTCGGGATAGCGACGCGGGTTGTAGTAGGACGGCCCCTTCACCAGACCGACCAGCAGGGCGACCTGGTGCAGTTTCAGTTCGCTGAAGGGCTGGCCGAAGAAGTACTGGGCGGCCAGACCGAAGCCGTGGATGGCGCGCGAGCCGTCCTGACCGAGGAACACCTCGTTGAGGTAGGCCTCGAGGATCTCCTGCTTGCTGTAGTGCAGCTCCAGCAGCAGCGCCATCAGGGCTTCGGTGCCCTTGCGGGTGATGCTGCGCTCGTTGGTGAGGTAGAAGTTCTTGACCAGCTGCTGGGTCAGGGTACTGCCACCCTGGCGCACCTGGCCGCTGGTGGCGTTGACCCAGACGGCGCGCGCGATGGACTTGGGCGAGACGCCATGGTGATGCCAGAACTCGCGGTCCTCGACGGCCACCAGGCCATCGACCAGGTGCGGTGGCGCCTGGTCGAGCTTGATGAGGATGCGATCCTCGTTATGCGCCGGATAGATGCCGCCGATAATCAGCGGTTCCAGGCGGGCCACGGCCAGGTTGCTGCCATCCAGGGCGCTGACGCCGGAGACGGTGCCGCCGGCGAAGCGCACGCGGATCGCCCGGGCCGGTTCGACGCCTTCGTAGAACTGGAAGCCGCGGGTGTTCAGCTCGACCGTGGAGGCGCCCACGGAGACGCTGCCGGGGCCGTCCACGGTCTTCTCGCGGCGATAGCCGAGGGCATCGAGTTCGGTGAGGAAGTCGTCACGGCTGAGCTTGACGCCATTGAACAATTCCAGCGGCCGGGCATAGACCTTGGCCGGGATGGTCCAGCGCTTGCCGGAGAATTTTTCCTGGACCACGGCATCCAGATAGATGCATACGCCAGCCAGGGCTACCAGCGCGACCAGACCAAGCTTGACTGCCCAGCCGGACAGACGGCGCCAGTCAAAGGTCTTGCGCTTGCGGGAACGAGAGGATCGGGGTCGCTTCATGGCGGCGCATTATACGCACTTGCCCGTTGGCCGACAGCGGCCCACAAGCGCTTCGTCAGCTGGGGTTCAAGGATGCCCCTTCCCGGTGCCGTGGCTTGCGTGGACCGCCCTGGCAGCGATAATGCCGCCATCCATTTCCTACAAGGACCGCCCGTGAGCCAGCTCCTGATTTCCGCCCTGCAGAACCCGGCGCTCTATCCCCACTCCACCTCGGCGTTCCGGGTGATCGAAACCCATATTTCCTGGGTCGTGCTGACCGGCGAGGTCGCCTACAAGATCAAGAAGCCGGTGAACTTCGGTTTCCTCGACTTCACCGACCTGGAGGCCCGCCGTCACTTCTGCCGTGAGGAGCTACGCCTCAATCAGCGCCTGACCCGCGATCTCTACCGGGACGTGGTGGCCATCACCGGCAGCGAAGGTGCTCCCGAGCTGGATGGCAGCGGTCCGGTGATCGAATACGCCCTGCGCATGCGCGAATTCCCCCAGAGCCAGCTGCTCAGCGAAGTGCAGCAACGCGGCGAACTGACCGAGGCGCACATCGATGCCCTGGCCGCCCAGATCGCCCGCTTCCACCTGGCAGCGCCCCAGGTGGCGACGGAGCATCCGCTGTGCACCCCGGACGCCGCCATGGCACCGGTACGGCAGAATTTCGAGCAGATCCGCGCCATGCTCGGCGAGGCGGACGACCTCAAGCAGCTCGATCAGCTGGAAGTCTGGGCCGAAGCCAGCTACGCCCGCCTGCTACCGCTGTTCGAGACCCGCTGCCGAGACGGCTTCATCCGCGAATGCCACGGCGACATCCACCTGGCCAACGCCACCCTGCTCGACGGCGAGGTGGTGCTGTTCGACTGCATCGAGTTCAACGAGCCCTTCCGCCTGACCGACACCATGGGCGATGCCGGCTTCCTGGCCATGGACCTGGAAGACCGGGGTCTCAAGTCGCTGAGCAACAGATTCGTCAACGCCTACTTCGAGGCGACCGGCGACTATGCCGGGCTGGCCCTGCTCGACTTCTACAAGGCCTATCGCGCCATGGTGCGCGCCAAGATCGCCCTGTTCCGCCTGGGTCAGGCCGAGGAGCCGGCGCTGCGGGCCGAGATTCTCGCCAGCTATCGCAGCTACACGGCCCTGGCCGAGGGCTACACCCAGGTGCCTCAGCCCTTCGCGGCGGTGATGCATGGCGTCTCGGGCATCGGCAAGAGCACCGTGGCCCTGGCCCTGGTCGAGGCGCTCGGCGCCATTCGCTTGAGATCCGATGTCGAGCGCCAGCGCCTCTATGTCGACAGCGACGAAGCCACCCGTTACAGCGCCGCAGCCGGCGAAGCCACCTATGCGCGACTGCACGAGATCGGCGCCCAGGTGCTGGCGGCCGGCTATCCGCTGGTGCTCGACGCCACCTATCTCAAGCAGGCCCAGCGCGCCGCGGCCCAGGCCCTGGCCGAAGCCCAGGCCGCCCCCCTGCTGATCATCGACTGCCAGGCGGACGACGAACTCATCGCCCGCTGGTTGCAGGAGCGCCAGGCCGAGGGGACCGACCCTTCCGAAGCCACCCTTGCGGTGGTGGCGGCCCAGCGCCAGGCGCAGGATCCGCTCGAACCCGCCGAGCAGGATCGGGCCCTGGTGGTGGAACTGGGGCGCGCGGGACAGCTGGAGGCCCTGCCGGCTCGACTGCTGCGCCGCCTGGGTCGCGCGTCGGTCTGACCGCGACCTCCTGGGAGGCAGAACAAGCGTTCCGTCACAGCTCGTGGAGTTGTGGATTTACGGTCGCCGACGAGCGGCTTATCGTGCGACCCACGTCACAACCTCTGCGTAACAAGAAGGAATTGGCACCATGTACCTCATCGGCGATCAGCCTCCCTATGTCGATCAGCTGCGTCAGGCGCTGCAGGCCATTCCGGCGCGGCTGGTCAGTGGTGTGGCGCCGAGTCGGCAGCCGCTGCAGCTGAGTCCCGCCGCCCTGCTGCAGGACTGGATGCGCAATGACGAGGTCTATCTGATCCAGCGCGGCCCGCTGCGGGTGGTGCTGGATCAGCGGGCGCTGTTCCAGCTCGGCGAAGGCGATCTGATCGGCCTGGGGCGCACCCTGGATCTGCCGATCCTCAACTACGAGAGCGAGGCCGACGTGCGGGTGCTGCCCTACGACCGCGAGACCTTTCTCGCGGCGGCCACCGCCACACCGGTCCAGCGCGATGCCCTGCTGAGGTACATGCTGGGCCAGCAGTCGCTGCTGGCCCAGGCGCTGATCCGGCTCAAGCCGCCGGTCACCCAGCCGGCGACCGGCTTCCGTCGCTATGCCGCCGGCGAGGTCATCATCCGCCAGGGCGACTCCGCCGAGCATGTCTTCGTCATCACCGAAGGCCATGCCGAGGCCTGGGTGGATGGCTGCAAGGTCGGCGAGGTCTGCCAGGACGAGATCGTCGGCGCCCTGGCGGTCTTCACCCATACGCCGCGTACCGCCAGCGTCATCGCCAAGACCGTCTGCACCGTGCTGGTGATCCCCCAGGATCAGTTCGTCTCGCTGATGGAGACCACCCCGCGCATCGCCCACAGCCTGATCGAGAACATGGCGCGCCATATCGATACGCTGAACAAGGAAGTCACCCGCCTGCGCAGTGCCCCGGAGCGGCCCGCGGGCAGTAATTAAGAAATATTCTCGAATACGCTTGACGATGGAATGAGAATTGTTATTATTCAAATCAGCCGGTCGCGAGATCGGTCGATAACTGGAGGTCCAGCAGTGGTCTTCGGGTTATCTCCTCATCAGGCTAATCACGGTTTTGGACCCGGCTCTGCAGGGTCTTTTTTTTGTCCGGAATCTGGCGCTAGCGGCGATCCAGTACGACTGGCACAGCATCAGCCGGCCGCTCCTCCCCCAGAACATAGGCCGCCTGCAGTTGCTGGGCAGCCCGCGCGGCACGGTGGGCGTCGCCGGCATGGATCAGACCCAGGGGCCGATTCTCGTCGACCCACTCGCCGGGTAATGCCAGATCAGCCAGGCCTACGGCGGGATCCACTTCATCTTCCGGGCGCTGTCGACCGCCACCCAGTTCGACCACCAGCAGACCGAGGGCACGGGTATCGACCTGCTGCACCCAGCCCGGGCGGGCCGGATGGACGGCGCGCACGACTGGAGCCCGGGGCAGATGCTGCCAGGGCCGCTCGGTCAGGTCGGACGGGCCGCCCAGGGCCAGGTTCATCGCCGCGAAACGCGCCAGGGCGGCGCCGCTCTGCCAGGCCTCCAGCACCAGGCGCTCGGCCACGATGGCATCGTCGGCCAGTCCGGCCAGTTGCAGCGCTTCCCCGGCCAGCGCCTGGATCACCTGCCAGAGGCGTGCGCTGCGCACCTCGCCGGCCAGCAGGGCGATCGCCTCTTCCACTTCCAGGGCATTGCCGGCGCTGCGCGCCAGGGGCTGGCCCATGTCGGTGACCAGGGCACGGGTACGGACCCCTGCCGCCTCGGCGACCTCGACGATGCTGTCGGCCAGGCGCAGCGCGGCTTCCTGCTCGGCCATGAAGGCACCGCCGCCGGTCTTGACGTCCATGACCAGCACGTCCAGGCCGGCGGCCAGTTTCTTGGCCAGGATGGAGGCGGTGATCAGGTCCACCGATTCCACCGTGGCGGTGACGTCGCGAATGGCATAGAGGCGGCGATCGGCCGGGGCCAGATCGGCGTCCGGACCGACGATGGCGCAACCCACCTCGGCCACCACCTGGCGAAAGCGCGCGAGGCCAGGACGGATACGATAGCCGGGGATGCTCTCCAGCTTGTCGAGGGTGCCGCCGGTATGGCCCAGGCCGCGCCCGGAGATCATCGGCACATGGCAGCCACAGGCGGCGAGCAGCGGCGCCAGCACCAGGCTGGTGAGATCGCCCACGCCGCCGGTGGAATGCTTGTCCACCACCGGCCCCGGCAGGTCCCAGTGCAGCACCTGGCCGCTGTCGCGCATGGCCAGGGTCAGGGCGGTGCGCTCCGCAGCGGTCATGCCGCGCAGCAGGGTGGCCATGGCGAAGGCGGCGATCTGGCCTTCACTGAGGCTGTCATCGACGATGCCGCTGACCAGGCGCTGAAGGTCCGCAGCGGACACCTCCAGGCCATCGCGCTTCTGGCGGATCACTTCCTGGGCGAGCCACATGGGCGGACTCCTCAGAAGTCGTCGAAGGCGCCGGGCAGCAGCTCGGCCAGGGTCCAGGTGCGGGTACGGCCGGGTTCGCTGCCGCTGCAGACGATGGTCGCGTCGGGCGCCATCAGCTCCAGCAGCACCTGCCGGCAGGCACCGCAGGGACTGATCAGGGGGACGCCCGGCGCATGGATGGCCATGGCGGTGAAGCTGCGCGGCGGCAGGCCCCGGCTGATGGCGGCGAACAGGGCGCTGCGCTCGGCGCAGTTGGTCAGGCCGTAGGAGATGTTTTCCACGTTGCAGCCATGGATGACCTCGCCCTCGGCGGTCAGCAGGGCGGCGCCCACGGGAAATTCCGAATGCGGACAGTAGGCGCGCTCGGCTGCAGCGACCGCTTCCGGAAGCAGGGCGGCGAGGTGCGCAGGCAGGTTGGTGCTCATGACAGTCTCCAGATCAGAACTGATAACCCACCCCCGCATAGTAGCCCCAGCCGTTGGAGCGACCCTCGAAATCGCCCTCGCCAAAGTTCAGCTCGGTGCCGTCGCGCCAGTTGCCGCCATTGTGGAAATGCCGTGCCGCGAACATGAAGCGCAGGTGGGTGAAGGCATAGAGCAGCACGTTGGTGGACACGGTGGCATTGGCCGTACGCCCCGGCTCGTCGCCCAGCTTGGAGCCGAAATCGAAGTTGGTGAAGCCGACATAGGTCAGGGAGGCGCCGTTGTCGAACCTGGCCAGCGGCCAGATGTACTTGAGCTGGGCCCGATAGCCGTCCCAGGAATTCTCGTTGGCGGCGCCATAGTTTTCCCACTGGCGGCGGCCGTAGAGGTTGGCGGACAGCAGTACCGGGGTGTGGGTCTCGATGTCGGTGCCGAAACCGGCGTAGAGGGTGTTCTGCCGACTGGCCTGGCTGCTGCCGTGATCGTAGATCCAGTCGAAGGCCAGGTACCACTCCTTGAACGGCCCGAAGGCCAGCGAGCGGCCGGTGAGCTGATCGAGGGAAATCCGCGGTTCGTGCTCCATGAACAGGGGCGAACCGCGGTCCCAGACGCCGGAGTCGTGGCTGTTGCCGATGCCCAGTACCCGGGGCACGTCGATGTAGCCATAGAGTTCGAAGGGCCCTTTGCGGCCGAAGTACTCGTACTCCAGATAGACGTCGTCCACGGGCTGCGGGCCGAAGCTGATGTCCTTGCTGCCGATCAGGGTCAGATCCTGGTTGTACCAGGACGACAGATAGGGGGAGCGATTTGCCGTCTGTTGCGCGGCAGGACTGGCGGTCTCGCCCTGGGCGCTGTCGGTCGCGACGGCGGGAGCGGCCAACAGCTGAGTGCTGCAGCAGAGCAGGAGCGATAAGGCGCCGAAGCGCACGCGACGGGGGCGGGAAAACGTCATGAGGAGGGTTCCTGAGCAAAAGCCTTGAGAAGCCGCGGACAACGCGTGGCGGCAGAGCAGGAGCACGCCATGGTCATCCACTGTTACGTTTTGGCGCACCCAGGCCAGCTGTGCACCATAAAGTGGACCCGATGGCCCGATCGGCATCGACCTAGAGGCCGATGAAGAAGCCGGCCAGGGCCGCGCTCATCAGGTTGGCCAGGGTGCCGCCAAGCATGGCGCGCAGGCCCAGCTGAGCCAGTTCGTGACGCCGCTGCGGGGCGATGCCGCCCAGGCCGCCGAGCTGGATGGCGATGGAGGAGAGGTTGGCGAAGCCGCAGAGGGCGAAGGTGACGATGACCTGGGTGTGCGCCGACAGCGGCTGGACGCCAGCCGCCGCCGACTTGACCGGGTCGAGGTAGGGCGAGAGGTCGGCATAGGCAACGAATTCGTTGAGCACCAGCTTCTGGCCGATGAAGCCACCGGCCTGCACCGCCTCGCTCCAGGGCACCCCGATGAGGAAGGCCACCGGCGCCAGCAGATAGCCCAGCACCAGTTGCATGCTCAGTTGCGGCACGCCGAACCAGGCGCCGCACCAGCCGAGGATGCCGTTGAGCAGGGCGATCAGGGCGATGAAGGCCAGCAGCATGGCACCGACCGCCAGGGCGATGCGCAGGCCGACCTGGGCGCCTTCGGCGGCCGCATCTATGACGTTGGCCGGACGCTCCTCGCCCTCCCCCAGGGTCTTCATGGCCTGGTCGCGCGGCTGTTCGGTCTCCGGCTCCATCAGCTTGGCCATCAGCAGTCCGCCCGGGGCGGCCATGAAGCTGGCGGCGATCAGATACTTGAGTTCCACGCCCATGCCGGCGTAGCCCAGCAGCACCGAACCGGCCACCGCGGCGAACCCGCCGACCATGATGGCGAACAGCTCCGAGCGGGTGAGATCGGCGATGAAGGGCCGCACCACCAGCGGCATTTCCGACTGGCCGAGAAACAGCGTCGCGGTGACCGTGGTGGATTCCACCCGACTGGTGCCAAGCAGGGCGTGCAAGGCCCCGCCCACCACACGGATGATCCAGCCCATGATGCCCAGGTAGTAGAGCACCGCGATCAGGCTGCCGAAGAACACGATCAGGGGCAGCACCCGCACGGCGAAAACGAAGCCGCCGTTACCGAAGTACTCGAACATCCTCGGTCCGGCGAGACCGCCGAAGAGGAATTCGATGCCCTTGTCGGCATAGAGCTGCAGCGAAGAGACGGCTCCGGAGACACTGCCGAGCACCTGCTGGCCCCAGGGAATGTAGAGCACGAACAGACCGAGCCCCGCCTGCAACAGAAAGGCCGCGAGCACGGTACGCACGCGAATGGCGCGGCGCTGGCGGGAAAAGAGGATGGCGATGGCCACCAGCAACAGCATGCCCAGCACAGAGATCATCAAGAGACTCCTGACAGGATCGCCCGATAGCGGCGATCGATGGGCGATATCCGTAAGCAAGGCGCCTGCCAGATCCTGTCCGGGCGATCAGCTTTTTGTGACTGCTCAGTCAGCGAGGCGTAGCGGCCGGTCCAGCTGCAGACCCGCGGGCGAGAGCCGTGCCCCATAAGCCAGCACCTGCACGCCCTGCCGGCGGGCTTCGCCCAGGGCCAGGGCATAGGCGGCGTCGATCTCCGCCGCCGGGCGCACCGCCTCGATGCCTTCGAGCAGCACGCAATAGAGCAGCACCGCCCGCTCGCCGGCCGCAGCCAGGGCCGCCAGCTCGCGCAGATGGCGGGTCCCGCGGGTGGTCACGGCATCGGGAAAGGCGGCGACCGTGGTGTCGGCAAAACCCAGGGTGACGCTCTTCACCTCCAGATACAGCGGCCCGGCGGGATACTCCAGGCGGAAATCGGCGCGACTGTTCTCCAGGCCGTAGGCCACCTCCCGGCGCAGGGCAGTGAAGCCGGCCAGCTCGGGAATGCCACCGGCCAGCAAGGCCTCTTCCACCAGGCCATTGGCACGGGCGGTATTGATGCAGGCCAGCCGCCCGTGATCCGTCTCGACCAGTTCCCAGGTGCCGGGCAGCTTGCGCTTGGGACCACTGGCCCGACTGAACCAGACCCGGGCACCCGCCGGCTGGCAATGGCGCATGGACCCGGTATTGGGGCAGTGCAGGGTCAGCACCTCGCCGCCGGCGGTCTCGATGTCGGCGAGAAAGCGCTTGTAGCGGCGCAGCAGGCGACCTTCTTCCAGAGGCGGATCGAATCTCACCGGGCCCTCCAGCGCTGCAGGCCCTGGGCGATGCGGGCGACGGCCTCTTCCAGGCGCGGCAGCGACTGGGTGTAGGCGAAGCGCACATGGGTGTCGGCACGGTGGCGACCGAAATCCAGGCCAGGGGTGATGGCCACATGTTCGGTCTCCAGCAGGAACTGGCAGAAGGCATAGGCGTCGCCACCGAAGGCGGAGATGTCGGCATAGAGATAGAAGGCGCCCTGGGGCTCGACGGCGATCCTGAAGCCCAGGCCACGCAG
This sequence comes from Pseudomonas sp. BAV 4579, assembly GCF_009765395.1. Taxonomy (NCBI): domain Bacteria; kingdom Pseudomonadati; phylum Pseudomonadota; class Gammaproteobacteria; order Pseudomonadales; family Pseudomonadaceae; genus Pseudomonas; species Pseudomonas sp. BAV 4579. The sequence continues at coordinate 16,720 of NZ_WHOV01000003.1, forward strand.
CGCCGGCAGCAGGTAGTCGCGACGGCGGGCGAATTCGGCGCGCCGCTCTTCGAAGATGGCCATGGCCGCCGGGGTGAAACAGGCCAGGGCGGCCTGCTGGGCCACGGTGGAGGCGCTGATGTAGAGATTCTGCGCCAGTTTTTCCAGTTCCGGCACGGCGGCGGGCGGCGCCACCAGCCAGCCGAGGCGCCAGCCGGTCATGCCGAAGTACTTGGAGAAGCTGTTGAGCACCAAGGCCGAATCGTCCACCTCCAGCACGCTGGGGGCGTCCAGGCCGTAGGTCAGGCCGTGGTAGATCTCGTCCACCACCAGGTGACCACCGCGGGTCTTGAGGGCGGCCGATAGCCCGGCGAGTTCATCGCGATCGAGCAGGGTGCCGGTCGGATTGGCCGGCGAGGCCACCAGGGCGCCCACGCTGGTCGGTTGCCAGTGCCGCTCCACCAGCTCGGGCGTGAGTTGGTAGCGGGTGTCGGCGCCGACCGGGATCAGCTGGGCCGCGCCTTCCACCAGACGCAGAAAGTGCCTGTTGCAGGGATAGCCGGGATCGGTCAGCAGCCAGTGCCGCCCGGGATCGACCAGCAGGGCGCTGGCCAGCAGCAGGGCGCCCGAGCCGCCGGGGGTGATCAGCACCCGCTCCGGATCCAGGCCGATGCCGTAGCGCTCGCCATAGAAGGCGGCGATGGCGCGGCGCAACTCCGGCAGGCCGCGGGCCGCGGTATAGCGGGTCTGACCGGCTGCCAGCGCGGCCTGGCCAGCGGCGATCACCGGGGCGGCGGTGGTGAAATCGGGCTCGCCAATCTCCAGGTGGATGACGTCGTGGCCGGCGGCCTGGAGCTGGTTAGCACGCTCCAGCAGGGCCATCACATGGAAGGGCTCGATGGCCTGGCTGCGTGCGCTGTAGGAATTGGACATGGACGGGGTCCGAACTTGTGGCGAAGGCGGGATTCTAACCAAGGCTTCGCAGACCGGCACCCGCCGCGTCGGCACGGAGCGGGAGGCCAGTAGTAGCGCCCCCTGGAAGCTTCTGGTAAGTTCGCCGGCTTGCATCCGCAGGGCGACTGGCCAGTCGAGAACATATTCAGCCTGGCGTCGGCATTGCGCGGGACGTCATCGGCAGCCACAGACCCCGGGCGTTCCAACATGGAGAGGCCTGGAAACGCATCCAGCCTGTGGACAGGATCAGCGAAAGTGAGAGGGTCAATCATGCCCAGCGAAGCAAATCAGCAGAACAATCATCTGGCCCGTGGCTACGAACCCTACCAGCCTGCCAAGGGCGAGGAATACATGAGTGAGCGCATGCGCGCGCACTTCACTGGCATTCTGAACAAGTGGAAGCAGGAACTGCGCGAAGAAGTCGATCGCACCGTGCACCACATGAAGGAAGAAGCGGCCAACTTCGCCGACCCGGCCGATCGCGCGACCCAGGAAGAGGAATTCAGCCTGGAACTGCGTGCCCGCGACCGCGAGCGCAAGCTGATCAAGAAGATCGACGAGACGCTGCAGCTGATCGAAGACAACGAATACGGCTGGTGCGACTCCTGCGGCGTGGAAATCGGTATCCGCCGTCTGGAAGCCCGTCCGACCGCCAGTCTGTGCATCGACTGCAAGACCCTGGCCGAGATCCGCGAGAAGCAGACCGGGACCTGAGTCCTGCTGCCTCACCGACGAGGGCGCTACGGCGCCCTTTGTTCTGTTCAGATTTCGGTTTTTCCGGCATTCACAGGATGAGCTATGGCCAGGCGCCCCTATGTCGGCCGTTTCGCCCCCACGCCCAGCGGCTATCTGCACTTCGGCTCGCTGGTCGCCGCCCTCGCCTCCTACCTGGATGCCCGCGCCGCGGGCGGGCGCTGGCTGGTGCGCATGGAAGACCTGGATCCGCCACGCGAGGTCCCGGGCGCCCAGACGACCATCCTCACCACCCTGGAGGCCTATGGCTTCGAATGGGACGGCCCGGTGCTGCGCCAGAGCGAACGCCTGGACGCCTATCACGCAGTCATCGCCCAGTGGCTGGCCAGCGGGCTGGCCTATGCTTGCGACTGCTCGCGCAAGCAGCTCGAAGGCGGTGGTGGGCTCTACCCCGGCTACTGCCGCAATCGCGGCCTGCCGGCGACGGACGCCGCCCTCCGCATCCGCGTCCCTGAGCTGGACTACCGCTTCGTCGACCGGGTGCAGGGCGAATTCCGCCAGCACCTGGGACGCGAGGTGGGCGACTTCGTCATCCAGCGTCGCGACGGCCTGATCGCCTACCAGCTGGCGGTGGTAATGGACGATGCCCTGCAGGGCGTCACCGACGTAGTGCGGGGCGCCGACCTGCTGGACTCCACGCCGCGCCAGCTCTATCTGCAGGAATTGCTCGGCCATCCGGCGCCGCGCTATCTGCACGTGCCGCTGCTGATCCAGCCCGACGGCCACAAGCTGGGCAAAAGTTACCGCTCGCCGCCGCTGCCAGCCGAACAGGCCGGCGCCCTGCTGGTACGCGCCCTGCGCGCCCTGGGCCAGCCGACCCAGCCGGCGCTGGCCGAGGAGCCCCCGACCCGGGTGCTGGCCTGGGGCGTCGCCCACTGGGACGCCACGCTGATCCCGCGGGTGCCCCACCTGGCCGAAGCCCAGCTGCCGGACTAGTAGTTGGGCCAGAGTCCGGGCGTGACCAGTTCCAGCAGGTGCCCGTCCGGATCACGGAAATACAGGCTGATCGCGCCCCGTGGCCACTGGGTGCGTTCCTCGATGGTGACCTCGGCGGCTGCCAGGTGCGCGACCCAGGCGTCCAGTTCATCCGCCGCGATCGCTAGGGCCAGGTGCTGACAGCCCTGGGCGCCGTGAGGGGGGATGCAGCCGCCCGGCAACCTGACGGGTTGCTCGGTAGTGCCCCGCTGGAACAGCAACAGGACGCTGGCGCCCACCGCATAGGCGGCCAAGCGGTCGTCGGCGAACAGCGGCGCCAGGCCCAGCACCTCGTCGTAGAAGCGCCGGGCCCTGGGCAGATCGGCGACATAGAGCGCGGTTTCCAGTACGGCCGCGAGACGGGGTCTGGTCATTGACGAACTCCAGCGGGCAAGTAAGCCTTCACGGTAGAAGCCCCCCTCTCCGGGGTACAGCGCTTTTGCTTTACCATGGCGCCATCGCCGTTCGGGAACCGTGCATGTACATCTACCGGCTGGTCCTGCTCCTCGTGGTAGGCATCTATCTGTTCTCCCCCGCCATCATGGATTGGTGGATCGCTCCCAGCGGCGCCTGGTATCGGCCCTACCTGCTGTGGCTCATTCTCATCGTGGTGACCTTCATCCTGCAGAGCCAGCGCGATGCCGACGAGCTTTAGTCTGTCCCAACTGGTCCTGATCAGCGCCGGTTACCTGCTGATCTTCTTTGGCGTCGCCTGGATGACCGAGAAGGGCTGGGTGCCGCGCCGGCTGGTGCGCCATCCGCTGATCTACACCCTGTCGCTGGGCGTCTATGCCAGCGCCTGGGCCTTCTATGGCACCGTGGGCCTGGCCTACGACTACGGCTACGGCTTTCTCGCCTATTATCTGGGGCTGTGCGGCGCCTTTCTGCTGGCGCCGGTATTGCTCTACCCCATCCTGCGCCTGACCCGTGCCTACCAGCTGGCGTCCCTGGCCGATCTCTTCGCCTTCCGCTTCCGCAGCACCTGGGCCGGCGCCCTGACCAGTCTGGGCATGCTGATCGCCGTGCTGCCACTGCTGGCGCTGCAGATCCAGGCGGTGGCCACCAGCACCGGCATCCTGGTGCAGGCCCGCGCCCAGGACGCCCCGGCGCTGGGCTTCTGCCTGCTGATCACCCTGTTCGCCATGCTCTTCGGCGCGCGCCAGATCAACTCCAAGGAGCGCCACGAGGGCCTGGTGGTGGCCATCGCCTTCGAATCCCTGGTCAAGCTGCTGGCCCTGGGCATCGTCGGCGGCGTCACCCTCTATACCGTGTTCGGCGGCCCCAACGGCTTGGAGACCTGGCTGCAGCAGAACCAGAGCGCCCTCTCCACCCTGCACACCCCGCTGCAGGAAGGCCCCTGGCGGATCCTGCTGCTGGTGTTCTTCGCCGCCGCCATCGTCACCCCGCACATGTACCACATGGCCTTTACCGAGAATCTCAGTCCCCAGGCGCTGGTCAGCGCCAGCTGGGGCCTGCCGCTGTTCCTGCTGCTGATCAGCCTGGCGGTGCCGCCGATTCTCTGGGGTGGCCTGGCGCTGGGTTCGCCGACGCCGCCGGAGTACTTCACCCTGGGCGTGGGCCTGGCGCTGGACAATCCGCTGCTGGCGCTGGTGGCCTTCGTCGGCGGCCTGTCGGCGGCCAGCGGCCTGATCATCGTGGTGACCATGGCGCTGTCGGGCATGCTGCTCAACCACATCGTGCTGCCGCTCTACCAGCCACCCACCGACGGCAACATCTATCGCTGGCTGCGCATGACCCGGCGTCTGCTGATCGCCGCCATCATCCTCGGCAGCTACGGCTTCTATCGCCTGCTGCAGGGCCATGGCGATCTCTCCAGCCTGGGCATCGTCTCCTTTGTCGCCACCGTGCAGTTCCTGCCCGGCGCGCTGTCGGTGCTCTACTGGCAGACGGCCAATCGCAAGGGCTTCATCGCCGGCCTGCTGTGCGGCCTGGGCCTGTGGTTCCTGAGCATGCTCATGCCGCTGGTGGCCGACATCAATCCGCTGCACATCGGCGTCTTCAGCTATCGCATCAGCGCCAGCAACTGGCACCTTGCCGCGGTGGCCTCGCTGACCGTCAACGTGCTGGTGTTCGCCCTGGTCTCGCTGTTCACCGAAGCCAGCGAAGAAGAGAAGAGCGCCGCCGAGGCCTGCGCGGTGGACAACGTCCGCCGGCCGCAGCGCCGCGAACTGGCCGCCAGCTCGCCCCAGGACTTCGCGGCCCAGCTGGCCAAGCCGCTGGGCGCCAAGACCGCGCAAAAGGAAGTCGAGCGCGCCCTGGCCGACCTGCTGCTGCCCTATGACGAACGCCGCCCCTATGCCCTGCGCCGGTTGCGCGATCGCATCGAGGCCAACCTCTCGGGCCTGATGGGCCCGCGGGTCGCCCAGGACATCGTCGAGACCTTTCTGCCGTTCAAGGCGGAAAGCGAGGCCTATGCCACCGAAGACATCCACTTCATCGAGAATCGCCTGGAAGACTACCAGTCGCGCCTGACGGGTCTCGCCGCCGAGCTGGACGCCCTGCGTCGCTATCACCGCCAGACCCTGCAGGAGTTGCCCATGGGCGTCTGCTCCCTGGCCCGCGACCGCGAGATCCTCATGTGGAACCGCGCCATGGAAGAACTCACCGGCATCGATGGCGCCCGGGTGGTCGGCTCGCGCCTGAGCGCCCTGCCCGATCCCTGGCAGGACCTGTTCGAGCGCTTTCTCGCCGAACCGGCGCAGCAGCACCTCTACAAGCAGCGCCTGCCCCAGGAACATGAGCAGCGCTGGCTCAACCTGCACAAGGCGACCATAGACGAACCCCTGGCGGTGGGCAGCAACGGCACGGTGCTGGTGGTGGAAGACATCAGCGAGACGCAACTGCTGGAAGACCGCCTGATCCACTCCGAGCGCCTGGCCTCCATCGGCCGGCTGGCCGCGGGCGTCGCCCACGAGATCGGCAACCCGGTCACCGGCATCGCCTGCCTGGCGCAGAACCTGCGCGAGGAGCGCGAAGCGGACGAAGAGATCGACGAGATCAGCAGCCAGATCATCGAGCAGACCCGCCGCATCACCCGCATCGTCCAGTCGCTGATGAGTTTCGCCCACGCCGGCGGCCGCCAGCAGGCCCACGAACCGGTGTGCGTGGCCGAGGCGGCACAGGAGGCTATCGCCCTGCTCTCGCTCAATCGGCAGAGCGTGGACGTCGATTTCTTCAATCTCTGCGATCCGGAACACCTGGTGCAGGGCGATCCCCAGCGCCTGGTGCAGGTGATGATCAACCTGCTGTCCAACGCCCGCGACGCCTCGCCGGCCGGCGCGCCGATCCGGGTGCGCAGCGAGGCCCATGGCCAGACCGTGACCCTGAGCGTCGAAGACGAAGGCAGCGGCATTCCCAAGGCCATCGTCAGTCGGCTGTTCGAACCCTTCTTCACCACCAAGGATCCGGGCAAGGGGACAGGGCTTGGCTTGGCGCTGGTCTATTCCATCGTAGAAGAGCATTATGGTCAGATAATGATCGATAGTCCTACCGACCCCGTGACCGGCCAGGGCACCCGCATTCGGGTACTGCTGCCGCGCTATCTCGGGTTGCCGGAGGCGCCGTGACGGACCCATCCGCCTGCTGGATGGATCTGCTAAAGCATTCGGAAGTCCAGACGACCGCGACAACACACGCTGCCTGGCGTGGGTCGTCTTGCCTTCCCGTAAGAGAGCGCACTTGATGGCCCATATCCTGATTGTCGAAGACGAGAAGATCATCCGTTCGGCGCTGCGCCGCCTGCTCGAGCGCAACCAGTTCCGTGTCAGCGAAGCCGGCTCCGTCCAGGAAGCCCAGGATCTCTACGACGTTTCCAGCTTCGATCTCGTCATCAGCGATCTGCGCCTGCCCGGCGCCCCGGGTACCGAGATGATCGATCTCGCCAAGGGCAAGCCGGTGCTGATCATGACCAGCTACGCCAGCCTTCGCTCGGCGGTCGATTCCATGAAGCAGGGTGCGGTGGACTACATCGCCAAGCCCTTCGATCACGACGAGATGCTGCAGGCCGTGGCGCGCATCCTGGTGGAACGCGAGCAGCGGCCGCCGATGGTCGCCGAGGAAAGCGTCACGCCGGCACCGGCCACCGGCGAGATCGGCATCATCGGCAACTGCGCGCCGATGCAGGACCTCTTCGGCAAGATCCGCAAGGTCGCGCCCACCGACTCCACCGTGCTGATCCAGGGCGAATCGGGTACCGGCAAGGAACTGGTGGCGCGGGCACTGCACAATCTGTCGCGGCGCGCCAAGGCGCCGCTGATCTCGGTCAACTGCGCGGCCATTCCCGAGACCCTGATCGAATCCGAACTGTTCGGCCACGAGAAGGGCGCCTTCACCGGCGCCAGTGCCAGCCGTACCGGCCTGGTGGAAGCGGCCGACGGCGGCACCCTGTTTCTCGACGAGATCGGCGAATTGCCGCTGGAAGCCCAGGCACGCCTCTTGCGCGTGCTGCAGGAAGGCGAGATTCGCCGGGTCGGCTCGGTGCAGTCGCAAAAGGTCGATGTGCGCCTGATCGCCGCGACCCACCGGGATCTCAAGGGCCTGGCCAAGATCGGCCAGTTTCGCGAAGACCTCTTCTATCGCCTCAATGTCATCTCCCTGCGCCTGCCCGCCCTGCGCGAACGTGGCGGCGACGTCATGGAGATCGCCCGGGTGTTCCTCGCTCGCCAGTCGGCGCGCATGAGTCGTCCAGGCCTGAAGCTCGGCGCCGAGGCCGAGGCCGCCATCCGCCACTACAGCTGGCCGGGCAACGTGCGCGAGCTGGAGAACGCCATCGAGCGCTCGGTGATTCTCAGCGAAGGCCAGGAAATCAATGCCGATCAGTTGGGCATCGACGTCGAGCTCGGCGAACTGGAGCTGGCCGACAGCTACCTGGATCCGCTGCCCAGCTCGGGGCTGGGTAACGGCAATGGCGCCCACGAGCCCACCGAGGACCTGTCGCTGGAGGACTACTTCCAGCACTTCGTGCTCGAACACCAGGACCACATGACCGAGACCGAGCTGGCGCGCAAGCTGGGCGTCAGCCGCAAGTGCCTGTGGGAACGTCGGCAGCGCCTGGGCATCCCGCGGCGCAAGGCCAGCGCCAGCAGCGACGCCTCCTGATTCATACCGGGACGTGACCGCCCTGCACGTCCCGCGGTAACACCTCTCCAGCCCCTCCCCCATCCTTTGCAATGTGTTACCGCCGTAACAGCCGGCGGGTTCAGCGGTAACGAAAATCTGCCTGTAGCCCCTGAGCAAAAAGGCTACATTTTTCGTAAACCACTGAAAATAAAGGAGTTTATAAAACTGGCACGGCATCTGCTCTATGTTCTCGCACAAGAACAATAAGAACGTACCCCAGCCATAACAAAAACAAGACGTAGCGACTCCAGCACTATAAGAACAAGCAGGCGGAGGCGTAGCTAACTGATCATTTTGGAGAAGAGTCGTCTAGCGGGATGGTCCGCGCGATGTCAGGCCAGAGAACAACAAAACTGCCCCGAGGCAGCACCCGTACCAGGCAGAGCAGGAATGATCCTGACGACATCAGCTTCCAAAGTAATCCGTTTGCTTTTGGCTCTAGACTTCAGAGCCCTTCCGGCGGCAGGTAACCGCACGGAACAGACCACACAAGAAAAACAAGAGCTCTGGATAAACAATAAAAACAAAGCACGTACCACTTTGGGGGGGAGCTTCGGCTCCCCCAGTGCCTTTGACAGCCTCCCCTCCCTCGTTCAAGATCCCCTTCTTATCTATTGCGCAACGGTTCCCGCTGTGGGCCAGATTGCGAATAGCCGTCTCTCCGAACAGAAACTCGCATGCTGAAGAAGCTGATCCAGACTCTGCGCTCGCCCCTGCGGCGTACTCCGCCCGCGCCTGCCCTGCCCATCGAACTGCCCCGCAGTCAGCATGCTCTGGAACGAGAGCGCATCAGCCGCTACGCCCTGAGCGTCGTCGAGCGGCTGGAAAAGGCGGGTTATCAGGCCTACCTGGTGGGCGGTTGCGTCCGGGACCTGCTGCTGGGCTTCGAGCCCAAGGACTTCGATGTCGCCACCAGTGCCACGCCCGAACAGGTGCGGGCCGAATTCCGCAATGCACGGGTCATCGGCCGGCGTTTCAAGCTGGTCCACGTGCATTTCGGCCGCGAGATCATCGAGGTCGCGACCTTCCGCGCCAACCATCCCACCGGCGATGCCGAGGACGAGGCCCAGGGCTCGCGCCATGAAAGCGGCCGGATCCTGCGCGACAACATCTATGGCAACCAGGAACAGGATGCCCAGCGGCGCGACTTCACCATCAACGCGCTCTACTACGATGCCAGCGGCGAACGCATCCTCGACTACGCCAATGGCACCCAGGACATCCGCCTGCGGCAGATCCGCCTGATCGGTGACCCCGAGCAGCGCTACCAGGAAGATCCGGTACGGATGCTGCGCGCCGTGCGCTTCGCCGCCAAGCTGGACTTCCAGATCGAGACCGCCACCGCCGAACCCATCAGTCGCCTGGCACCGCTGCTGCGGGACATTCCCGCACCGCGCCTGTTCGACGAGGTCATCAAGCTGCTGCTCGGCGGCAAGGCCGAACGCACCTTCGAACTGCTCTGCCAGTACGGCCTGTTCGCCCCGCTGTTCCCGGCCAGTGGCGAAGCCCTGGAACGCGACCCGGAATACGCCGGCAGCCTGATTCGCCAGGCCCTGGCCAATACCGATACCCGCATCCGTGAAGGCAAGCCGGTCACTCCGGCCTTCCTGTTCGCCGCCCTGCTCTGGCCGGCGCTGCCCGAGCGTGTCCGGCATCACCAGGACCTCAGTCTGGCGCCGATTCCGGCCATGCAGGAAGCCGCCCACGACCTCACCGTGCAGCAGTGCCAACGCACCGCCGTCCCCAAGCGCTTCACCCTGCCGATGCGCGAGATCTGGGACATGCAGGAACGCCTGCCGCGCCGTCAGGGCAAGCGCGCCGATCAACTGCTGGAAAATCCGCGCTTCCGCGCCGGCTACGATTTCCTCCTGCTGCGCGAGAGCGCGGGCGAGGAGACCGGCGGCCTGGGCGACTGGTGGACGCGCTACCAGGAGGTCAGTGACAGCCAGCGGCGCGAGATGATCAAGAACCTCAGCCGGGACGAAGGCGCACCGGTCAAGCGACGCCGCCGCGGCGGCAGCAATCGCAAGCGGCGCACCTCGGATGCGCCCACCGCCGGCGACGAATGATGGAAAGGGTCTATCTCGGCCTGGGCAGCAACCTGGCCGAGCCCCGGCAGCAACTGGACGCCGCCCTGGAGGCCCTGGCCAGCCTGCCCGAGAGTCGGTTGGTGGCGGTCTCCGCCTTCTATGCCAGCGACCCCCTGGGCCCGCCCGACCAGCCGCGCTACGTCAATGCCGTCGCCGCGCTGGACACCGCCCTCGCCCCCCTGGCGCTGCTCGACGCCACCCAGGCCATCGAGCAGCAGCAGGGCCGCGTGCGCAAGGACGAACGCTGGGGTCCGCGCACCCTGGACATCGACATCCTGCTGTTCGGCGAACGGCTGATCGACGAGCCACGCCTGCAGGTGCCGCACTATCACCTCCAGGCCCGCGCCTTCGTGCTCTATCCGCTGGCCGAGCTGGCCCCCTCACTGCATCTGCCCGACGGCCGCCGCTTGCCGGACCTGCTGTCCGCCTGCCCTTTCGAAGGCCTGGAACGGCTGCTACCGTCGTCACCCAGCCGGTAACACAGCCGTAACACCGGGCATTGACTTGTGCCGGACGCGCCGGGACTATAGCAGCCGTTTGCGCGCGGCAACCCCGCGCCCGCGGCGCCCAGACAACAACCATAGCGCCGTCCCACGAGGACCCCTTGCATGCCTGATATCAGCCTCACGACCCTTCAGGGGCTCAAGCAGCGCGGCGAAAAGATCGCCATGCTGACCGCCTACGATGCCACCTTCGCCCAGGCCGCCAGTCAGGCCGGCGTGGAGATGCTGCTCGTCGGCGATTCCCTCGGCATGGTGCTGCAGGGTCACGACAGCACCCTGCCGGTGACCCTCGACGACATGGTCTACCACACCGCCTGCGTCAAGCGCGGCCATGCGGGTGCCTTCATCGTCGCCGACCTGTCGTTCATGACCTATGCCACCCTGGAGCAGACCCTGACCAGCGCCGGTCGCCTGATGCAGGCGGGGGCGCAGATGGTCAAGCTCGAGGGCGATGCCTGGCTGGCGGAGCCGATTCGCCGCCTGGCCGCCAATGGCGTGCCGGTCTGCGCCCACCTGGGCCTGACGCCCCAGTCGGTCAATGTCTTCGGCGGCTTCAAGGTACAGGGCCGCGATCCGCTCCGCGCGCAGCAGCTGCGCGAGGCCGCGCGGGAGCTGGAAGAAGCCGGCGCGGCCATGCTGCTGCTGGAATGCGTGCCCTCGGCGCTGGCCGAGGAAATCACCCGGGCCGCCCGGGTGCCGGTGATCGGCATCGGCGCCGGTGCCGCCACCGATGGCCAGGTGCTGGTGCTGCACGACATGCTCGGTCTGGCCCTGCGCGGGCGCACGCCGAAATTCGTGCGCAACTTCATGGCCGGTCAGGACAGCATCCAGGCTGCCCTGGCGGCCTACGTCGCCGCCGTCAAGGACGGCAGCTTTCCCGCTCTCGAACACGGATTCTCCGCATGAAAACGGTCCATAGCGTCCGCGAACTGCGCGCCGCCGTCGCCGCCGCGCGCCGCCAGGGTCTGCGCATCGGCCTGGTGCCCACCATGGGCAATCTGCACGCTGGCCATATCGCGCTGGTGGAGACCGCCCGGCGTCACGCCGACTTCGTGGTGGCGAGCATCTTCGTCAATCCGCTGCAGTTCGGCCCCGGCGAGGATCTGGACACCTATCCCCGCACCCTGGCGGAAGATAGCCGCCAGCTGAACGAGGCCCATTGCGATCTGCTGTTCGCACCGGCGGTGGCCGAGATGTATCCCAACGGCATGGACGGCCTGGCCCGGGTAAACGTCCCCCAGGTGTCGGAAGGCCTCTGCGGCGCACGCCGGCCCGGGCATTTCGAGGGCGTGGCGACGGTGGTCACCAAGCTGTTCCAGATGGCGCAACCGGACGTGGCGGTGTTTGGCGAAAAGGACTATCAGCAGCTGGCGGTGATCCGCAAGCTGGTCCAGGACCTGGACATGCCCATCGAGATCGTCGCCCAGCCCACGGTGCGGGCCACCGACGGCCTGGCGCTGTCGTCCCGCAATGGCTATCTCGACGACGACCAGCGCGCCAGTGCGCCCTGCCTGTACAGCCTGCTCAGGCGGCTCGCCGATCAGCTCGCCGCCGGCGCCGCGGTGGAGCCGACCCTGGCCGCCGGTGTCGCCGAACTGCAAGCTCAGGGGCTTAGGGTGGACTACCTGGAACTGCGTGAGCAGCTGAGTCTGCAACCGGCCGGGCCGGACACCTCGGCGCTGGTTCTGCTGGTGGCGGCCTATCTCGGCCAGACCCGCCTGATCGACAACCTGAGCTTTCGCCGCAGGGCCCGAGTGTGACGCAACCGAAGGTTAGCTCACCCGCTCCTGACTGAACCCTGGAAGCCCGGAACATACCGGGCTTTTTCATGCTCGAAGCGCGGCGCCACGACCGGCGTCTCGCGGTCACCGACTTTCTCTTGCAAGCCAGCGGCTTGTGGGGCACAACAGCAAACAAGAGCCACCAAGGAAAAGCCTACCCATGGAGTACTATCAACATCCCCTCGACGTGACCCAGCTCGCCTCCTGGAAAGCGCTGCAAGAGCACCGCAAGGCCATGCAGAATTTCCGCATGCGCGACGCCTTCGCCGCCGACCCGCAGCGGTTCACGCAGTTCTCCCTGAACACCAGTGGTCTGTTCCTCGACTATTCCAAGAACCTCATCACAGAGCAGACCCGCGAGCTGCTGGTGAACCTGGCTCGCGAAGCGGGCCTGGAAGGCGCCATCCGCACCCTGTTCGACGGCGCCTACGTCAACTCCTCCGAACACCGCCCCGCCCTGCACACCGCCCTGCGCCGCCCGGTGGGCGACAGCGTCCAGATCGACGGCCAGGACATCATGCCCGAGGTGCACCGGGTCCTGAACCAGATGACCCAGCTGGTCACCCGCATCCACAACGGCCTCTGGCGCGGCTACACCGAGAAGCCGATCACCGACGTGGTCAACATCGGCATCGGTGGCTCCTTCCTCGGTCCGCAACTGGTCTCCGAGGCGCTGGTGCCCTTCACCCAGCGCGGCGTGCGTTGCCACTACCTGGCCAACATCGATGGCAGCGAATTCCGCGAGGTGACCTCCAAGCTCGCCGCCGACACCACCCTGTTCATCGTCTCCTCCAAGTCCTTCGGCACCCTGGAGACCCTGAAGAACGCCCAGGCCGCCCGCGCCTGGTGCCTGGCCCAGGGCTGCCCGGAGCCGGAGCTGCACAAGCACTTCATCGCCGTCTCCAGCAACGTCAAGGTGGCGGTGGAATTCGGCATCGCCGAAGAGAACATCTTCCCCATGTGGGACTGGGTCGGCGGCCGCTATTCGCTGTGGTCGGCGATCGGCCTGCCCATCGCCCTGGCCATCGGCATGTCCAATTTCAAGGACCTGCTGGCCGGCGCCTATGCCATGGACCAGCACTTCACCAGCGCCCCCTTCGAAGAGAACATGCCGGTGCTGCTGGGCCTGCTCGGGATCTGGTACGGCAATTTCTGGGGCGCGACCAGTCACGCCATCCTGCCCTACGACCACCACCTGCGTAACTTCGTGAAGCACCTGCAGCAGCTGGACATGGAGTCCAACGGCAAGAGCGTGCGTCAGGACGGCTCGCCGGTGAGCGTGGAGACCGGCCCGGTGATCTGGGGCGGCGTCGGCTGCAACGGCCAGCACGCCTACCACCAGCTCTTGCACCAGGGCACCCAGCTGATTCCCGGCGACTTCATCGTGCCGGTGGTGAGCCACAACCCGGTGGCCGATCACCAGCAGTGGCTCTATGCCAACTGCCTGTCGCAGAGCCAGGCGCTGATGCTGGGCAAGACCCGCGAAGAAGCCGAGGTCGAACTGCGCGAGAAGGGTCTGGGCGAAGCCGAGATCGCCAAGCTGGCGCCGCACAAGGTGATCCCGGGCAACCGCCCGAGCAACACCCTGGTGCTGGAGCGGATCTCGCCACGGCGCCTGGGTGCGCTAGTGGCCCTGTACGAGCACAAGGTGTTCGTGCAGAGCGTCATCTGGGGCATTAACTGCTTCGACCAGTGGGGCGTCGAGCTGGGCAAGGAGCTGGGCAAGGACGTCTACCAGCACATCATCGGCCGCAGCGAAGGCAAGGCCGACGATGGTTCGACCCAGGGGCTGATCGACTACTTCCGCGGTCGTCACCGCGGCTGATCGATCAAGGTCCGCTCGAAAAGGCGCCGCTCTGCGGCGCTTTTTTCGTTTTATCGCCTCGCTGAACCCCGGCAGGCCATCCGCGGCCTAAACTGGGAGCACAACAACACCAAGAAGGAGCCGGCCATGAGCCAACGCTATCCCGTGCCCGAGAGCCTGAGTGCCCGCACCCACCTCGACGAAGCTCGTTATCGCGAGCTCTACCAGCGCTCGGTGGAACAGCCGGAGCGTTTCTGGAGCGAGCAGGCCAGCGCCCTGCTCGACTGGTCGCGCACCTGGGACGAAGTCCATAGCGGCGATCTGCGCCAGGGCCGGACCCGCTGGTTCAGCGGCGGCCAGCTCAACGTCGCCTACAACTGCATCGATCGCCACCTCGCCGCCCGCGGCGACCAGACTGCCATCCTCTGGGAAGGCGACGATCCCGCCGACAGCCAGGTCATCAGCTATCGCCAGTTGCACGAGCACGTCAGTCGCCTGGCCAATGTGCTCAGGGAGCGTGGGGTCGGGAAAGGCGACCGAGTCTGTCTCTATATGCCGATGATTCCCGAGGCAGCCTACGCCATGCTCGCCTGCGCGCGCATAGGCGCGGTGCATTCGGTGGTATTCGGCGGCTTCTCGCCCGAGGCGCTGCGCGACCGCATCCTCGATGCCGACTGCCGGGTGGTGATCACCGCCGACGAGGGTGTGCGCGGCGGCAAGCGTGTCCCGCTCAAGGCCAATGTCGACAAGGCCCTGGCCAAGTGCCCGGAGGTCCACACGGTGGTCATGGTCGAACGCACCGGCGCCGGCGTGGCGCGCCAGGAGGGGCGCGACCTGCCCTATGCCCAGGCGGTGGCCGCGGCGTCGCCCGACTGCCCGGCAGAGCCCATGGACGCCGAGGACCCGCTGTTCATCCTCTACACCTCCGGTTCCACCGGCAAACCCAAGGGCGTGCTGCACACCACCGGCGGCTATCTGCTGGGCGCCACCCTGAGCTTCAAGTACCTCTTCGACTACCACGAGGGCCAGGTCTTCTGGTGCACCGCCGATGTCGGCTGGGTCACTGGCCACAGCTATATCGTCTACGGCCCCCTGGCCAATGGCGCCACCACCCTGATGTTCGAAGGCGTACCGAGCTATCCCGATGCCAGTCGCCTCTGGCAGGTGGTGGACAAGCACCAGGTCAACATCTTCTACACCGCCCCCACCGCCCTGCGCGCCCTGATGCGCGAAGGCGACGGGCCGGTACAGCGCACCTCGCGCAAGAGCCTGCAGCTGCTGGGCAGCGTCGGCGAGCCGATCAATCCCGAGGCCTGGGAGTGGTATCACCGGGTGGTGGGCGAAGGGCGCTGTCCCATCGTCGACACCTGGTGGCAGACCGAGACCGGCAGCATCCTCATCGCCCCGCCCCCTGGCGCCCTGGCGCTGAAACCGGGTTCGGCCACCCTGCCCTTCTTTGGCGTCCAGCCAGTATTGCTGGACGAGCAGGGCAAGGAGATCGACGGACCCGGCAGTGGCGTACTGGCGATCAAGGCCAGCTGGCCGAGCCAGATCCGCACCGTCTATGGCGACCACCAGCGCCTGATCGACACCTATTTCAGCGCCTATCCGGGTTACTACTTCACCGGCGACGGCGCACGCCGGGACGAGGATGGCTACTACTGGATCACCGGGCGGGTGGACGACGTGCTCAACGTGTCCGGTCACCGCATCGGCACCGCCGAGGTGGAGAGCGTGCTGACCGAACATGCGGACGTGGCCGAGGCCGCCGTGGTGGGCTGCCCCCACGAGGTCAAGGGTCAGGCGGTCTATGCCTTCGTCACCACCAAGGGCGGGGTGACGCCGAGCGACGAACTCAAGGCCCGCCTGCGCCAGCAGGTGGCCGACGAGATCGGCAGCTTCGCCAAGCCGGAATTCCTGCAGTGGGCACCCGCCCTGCCCAAGACCCGTTCCGGCAAGATCATGAGACGCATCCTGCGCAAGATCGCCTGCGACGAGCTGGACAGCCTGGGCGATACCTCGACCCTGGCCGATCCGTCGGTAGTCGACAGCCTGATCGACGCCCGCCTCAATCGCACGCCCCAAGGCTGAACGCCAACCCAAAGAAAAGCCCCGCCTAGGCGGGGCTGTTTCTGCGAGCGCCTTAGTGGGCGGCTTGCATACGGTGCTTCAGGTCACGCATGCGATCATGGGTCGCACGGGCCTTTTCCAGCTGGCTGCGCAGGTTGGCCTGGGCATCCGGGGTGGCGTGTTCGTTGACGGCACGCTCCAGCGCGTGCAGCAGGCGATCTTCCTGCTCTTCCAACTCGCTGACGTAGGTGACTTCTTCCTTTTCCTTGCTGGCAAAGGAGGTTTTGACGTCGGTGTAGTACTTGCGGAAGCTGCCGGCGAAGGTGCCTTGCTCGGCGGGCTTCTCACCCGAGGCCGATACCTGGCTGCTCAGGGCGCTGATGATCTCGGCCTTGCTCTGGGCGATCTCGGTGAACAGAGCCTTCAACTCGGGGTTCTTCACTTCGGTGAGGGCGTGCTCGTAGAAATTCTTGCCGTCACGGGCGATCTCGATCAGATCGTTGAGGGTTTCGGTCGTGCTGGTCATGGCAGTTCTCCGGGGCGAAGGACAGGGGGTGATGGCAGCGCGCGGCGCCGCCATCGTGCCGGGTGTACCGGGCGTTCTTACTGGGCGGCTTTCAGCGCGTCAGCCGATACGGCCTTGACGCCCTTGATGGCCTTGGCTTCCTTGATCGCCAGGTCGCGCTGGGCTTCGGTCGCCACGGTGCCGGACAGGGACACGACACCCTTGTTGGTCTCGACCTTGATCGAGGTGCCCTTGATGTGTTCGTCGGCCAGGAAGGAAGCCTTCACCTTGCTGGTGATCCAGGTGTCGGACGCGGCTTCTTCGGTCTTGTCCATGGTGTTGTTGGCGGCCAGGGTCATGTTCTGGCTGGTGGCAGCAAAGGCACCGCCGGCCAGCGGCAGGCTCAGTACGGAAGCGGTAACGGCAGCGAGGGCAAAAGTACCGAAAGTCTTTTTCATGAGATGACTCCTGTTTTCCTTGGTTGTACTGCGCCAGGTCCTGGTAGCAGCGACCTAGATGTAGAGCGCAACGGCCGCGCCGAATTCCAAGATTCGTTAAAGACATTATTAATCAATGGCTTATGAATAAAATAGGCAGACGAGGGGCGGGCAAAATGCAATTGGCAGGTGGATAGGCCTGGTAATTTGCACGAGGTCAGACGACTCTTGAGCCTGGATGGGAAGAGCGGCCTGCCAGGGCACCTCGCCCGATAAAGCCAGACTTATGGAAAGGTTTCCACGTGACCAGGCCAGAACTGCCATCCCTTTATCCGGTTAAAGTCCAATCGAACCCGACACCTGCGATCGGGCCTTGAGGAACCGGCATGCGGCCTCTTTCTCCTGCGCGCATTGCCCTGGTTTATCTGCTGCTGAGTGCCCTCTGGGTGATCGGCAGCGATGGGCTGTTATATCTGCTGGTCAGCGATCAGGACAGTGTCTATCTGTGGCACACCCTGAAGGGTCTGGCCTTCATGAGTCTGCTGTCGCTGGTGCTCTATGCATTGCTGCGGCGCCAGGTCAGCTATCGCGAAGGCTTCATCGAAGAACTGCAGAACCAGCGTGCCACCCAGGATTTCGTCCAGCGCCTGACCAACACCGGCGACTGGCAACTGACGGCCGATGGCCGCCTGCTCTGCTCCGAACGTGCCCTGTTGATGCTGCACCAGCCCAAGGGCAGCGATCCGCTGGATTTCGCCACCATCGCGGCCTGCGCCCGTGTCGATGACCGTGATCATGTGCACAGCATGCTCGAACGCCTGCAGCACATGCAGGGCCCGCTGAATTTCTCCGCGCATTTCGCCGATGGCCAGGACAGCTGGCGCTGGCTCAACTGGCAAAGCGACTTCGACGAAGCCGGCACCACGCGCGGTGCCCTGGTCGACATCACCAGCCACAAGCTGGCCGAGCAGGCGCTGCAGGACAGCCAGAGACGCTATCGCGAACTGGTCCAGCACCTGCCACTGGTGGTCTTCGCCAGCGATCACCGTGGCCGTTGGCAGTTTCTCAATCCGGCCTGGGAAGCCCTGACCGGCCAACCCGCCAGCCAGCAACTCAACCACCCCCTGGATCAGGCCTTCCACCCCCAGGATGGAGCCCGATTGCGCCAGCTGGTGGCCGATTTCGCCGCCGGTCAGCGCCTGCACTGGAATGGCGTGGTACGGCTGCGCCTGTCGGTGGAAAGCCATCGCTGGATGCAGATGGAGCTGCGCGCCGGTCTCGATGGCGAGATCCAGGGCACCCTCACCGACATTCATCACGATTACCAGGCGCAGCAGCTGCAACAGGCCCGCAGCGACGTCCTCGACGATCTGCTCACCGGCCTGCCATTGGCGGAGATCCAGCAGGGCATCGCCCAGCGACTGGAACGGATCTATCCGGAGATGCGCGTCGCCCTGTTGCTGGACGACCAGGGCGAGCATCTACGGGTCGCCGCCGCGCCAAGCCTGCCACCTGCCTTCCAGGCGGCGCTGGAAAGCGTGCCGCGCAGCCGCCACGACCAGGGCTGCTGCAGCGCCGTCACCACCAATGCCCCGGTGTTCACCATCGATGTCGAGCTGGATCCGGCCTGGCAGCAGCTGCTGCCGGCCGCCCAGGCGGCCGGCATTCGCGGCGCCTGGGCCCTGCCCCTGCAGGACGAGCAGCAGCGCGCCGTGGGCGCCCTGGGCGTCTACTACGGAGAGGCGCGGCTGCCCGAGACGGAAACCCAGGCGCTGATCACCGAATTCACCCGCCTCGCAGTGCTGGCCATCCGCCAACAGCGCGTGGTCCAGGCCCAGCGTGCGAGCGAGGCACGTTACCGCGGCATCTTCGAGCAGGCCTACACCGGCATCATGCTCAGCGACCTGGAAGGTCGCTGGCTGAGCGCCAACCACCACTTCTGCCAGATGCTCGGCTACTCGCAACCGGAATTGCTGCAGAAGGGCACCGCCTCGGTGACCCATCCGGACGAGCGCGCCCTGGGCGCCACCCTGCGCAAACAACTGGTCGACACCGGTCAGGACCGCTATACCCTGGAAAAACGCTATCTGCATCGCAGTGGCCAGCCGGTCTGGGCCAATGTCACCACGCGCCTGATCCGCGACGACCAGGGGGTGCCCCAGTATTTCATCAGCACCGCCCAGGACATCACCCTGCGCAAGCAGCAGGAAGAAAGCCTGCGCCAGGCCGCGGCGATGTTCCAGAACAGTCGCGACGGCCTGCTGCTGCTCGACGAGCGCCGCTGGATCCTGGCGGTGAATCCGGCCTTCGCCCGCCTGCTGGGCGCCCAGGAAGGCACCCTGCTCGGCCAGCGGCTGGGACTGCCCGGCGGCGGTCGCCAGGACCAGCGCTTCTACCGTGAACTCTGGCGCACGGTGCGCCGCGAGGGCCGCTGGGAGGGCGAACTGCTCTGGCCGCGCCTCGACGGCACTACCTTTCCGGCCTGGACCGCCATCGACACCCTCTACCCCCGGGAAACCCGGCAGTACACGGTCACCGTCAGCGATACCACGCGCCTGCGGGAAAGCGAGGCGCGCCTGAGTCACCTGGCGCATCACGATCCCCTAACCGACCTGCCTAATCGCCTGCTGGCGCGCACCCATCTGGAGCACGCCCTGGCCCTGGCCGAGCCCCAGGAATACCTGGTCGCCGTACTGATCCTCGACTTCGACCATTTCCGCACGGTCAACGAAAGCCACGGCCATGCCCTGGGTGACGAACTGCTGGTGGAATTCGCCGCCCGCCTGCGCGCCCTGCTCAGCGAGGACATCACCCTGGCGCGCATCGGTGGCGACGAGTACCTGGTCATCATCGAGCGGATCGACCGGCCCGAATTCGCCGCCCAGATCGCCCAGGCCATGCTCGGCAAGCTGGAGCAGCCCTTCCATCTCGGCGAGCACGACATCTATCTCAATGCCAGCATCGGCATCAGTCTCTTTCCCGACGATGGCGCCACCGCCGATGACCTCATCCGCAATGCCGACACCGCCATGCACCAGGCCAAGGACCAGGGTCGCGACACCTTCCGCTTCTATACCCAGGCCCTCACCGAGCAGTCGCGGCGGCGGCTGAATCTGGAATCGCGGCTACGCACGGCGCTCAAGCGCGGTGATTTCGTCCTCTACTACCAGCCGCTGATGAGCGTCAGCACCGCCCAGACCATTGGCGTCGAAGCCCTGGTGCGCTGGCGGGATCCGGAGCTGGGGCTGATCCCGCCCACCGAGTTCATTCCGCTGGCCGAGGAGACCGGACTCATCGTGCCGCTGGGCGACTGGATCATCGAAAGCGCCTGCCAGCAGATGCACAGCTGGCTCGCCCAGGGACTGGAGCTGGAGACCCTGGCGATCAACATCTCGCCCCGGCAATTCGCCAAGCGCGACCTGGCCAGCACCATTTCCCGTGCCCTGGCGCGCAGTCGCCTGCCGGCCGAGAATCTGGAGCTGGAGATCACCGAAGGCACCCTGATGAACAATGTCGAGGAGGCGCTGCTGTCCCTGGCCACCCTCAAGACTCTGGGGGTGCGCATCGCGGTGGACGACTTCGGCACCGGCTATTCCTCGCTGGCCTACCTGCGCCGCTTCCCTCTGGACAAGCTCAAGATCGACCAGAGCTTCATGCACGAACTGCGCAGCGATAGCGGCACCCACAGCAGCCAGGCCATCGCTGCGGCCATCGTCGCCCTGGGCCAGGGGCTGGATCTCGACGTGCTGGCCGAAGGGGTGGAGACCACCGAGCAGTGGGACATCCTGCGCAAGCTGGGTTGCCAGCAATGCCAGGGCTTCCTGTTCAGTCCGCCGCTGCCGCCGGACGAGTTCGAGGCCTGGTATGCCGAACGGCAGAAGGCGCGCGCCTAGCGGCTAAGCGACGAATGTCACGGTATTGCAATCAAAACCGCTCTAGACTCGGGTTTCCACTTTCCGTCTGTCCCCGAGGGTACCAGTATGAAGATCGTGGTTCGTCCCCTGCGCAAGTCCACCACCAGTGCCTGGCAGGTCTGCATCGACAAGCAGGCCATCACCTTTCTCAGCGAAGCCGATGCCCGCAGCTACGTGGCCACGCTGGAGGCACGCATCGCCGCGCCCCATCCGTTGCCGCTGCGGGAAGCGACCACGGGAATGGCGGCGCCGCTTTAGGCCGGTAGCACCCTGACCGTCTGTCTTCTGGATCACCCTGGCGTCGCCCGTTCTGCGACGGCCCAGGGCGGTTCACGGCGGTTCCTCGGCGAACGATTGGCTAGCCAGCTATCGAAAATGTAACTTTTGCGGCGTCCGCCCCATCCTACCCCTAGGCCCTGCGTTCGCAGGGGCTCGCTGTCTGATGGATCTGGAACGCCATGCTCGAACTCGCTGCTGCCTTCATCTGCTTCACCTCGCTGCTCACCTACCTCAACTATCGCTTCGTCGGCCTGCCGCCCACCATCGGCGTCATGGTCATCGCGCTGATCTTCTCGGTCGGCCTGCAAAGTCTTTCCTGGCTCGGCTTTCCCGGCCTGGAACACCGCATCGGCGAATTGCTCGGGCAGATCGACTTCAATGACCTGCTGATGAACTGGATGCTCGGCTTCCTGCTGTTCGCCGGCGCCCTGCACGTCAATCTCAAGGACCTGCGCGACTACAAATGGGCCATCGGCGGCCTGGCGACCCTCGGGGTGATCATCTCGACGGTGCTGATCGGCTATCTCAGCCACTTGATCTTCGGCTGGCTGGGCTGGCACGTCGACATCCTCTACTGCCTGATCTTCGGTGCCCTGATCTCTCCGACCGATCCCATTGCCGTACTCGGCATCCTGCGCTCGGCCGGCGCGCCCAAGTCACTGGAAACCACCATCGTCGGGGAGGCGCTGTTCAATGACGGCGTGGCCGTGGTGGTCTATTCGGTGCTGCTGGGAGTGATCCAGCTGGGCGAGGCGCCCACGGTCAACGCGGCGCTCTGGCTATTTCTCGAAGAAGCCGGTGGCGGCATCCTGTTCGGCCTGCTGATCGGCTTCGCCTGCTACTGGCTGATGCTGAGCATCGAGCAGCATCAGATCGAGGTGATGCTGTCGCTGGCCCTGGTGATCGGCGGCTCGACGCTGGCCAGCCACCTGCACGTCTCGGGCCCCATCGCCATGGTGGTGGCCGGTCTGATCATCGGCAACCTGGGGCGAACCAAGGCAATGAGCGACTTCACCCGGCGTTATCTGGACGGCTTCTGGGAGTTGATCGACGAGATCCTCAACGCCCTGCTGTTCGCCCTGATCGGCATGGAGCTGCTGGTACTGCCGTTCAGCTGGGCTCACCTGGGCGCGGCGCTGCTGGTGACCTTGGCGATCCTCTTCGCCCGCTGGATCAGCGTGGCACCGGTGGTGCTGCTCAGCCCGCACTGGCGCAACATGACCCGTGGCACGGCGCGCATCCTCACCTGGGGTGCGCTGCGCGGCGGGGTCTCCGTGGCGCTGGCGTTGAGTCTGCCAGCCGGTCCGGAACGGGATCTGATCCTCGCCCTGACCTACATCGTGGTGCTGGTTTCCATCCTTGGCCAGGGCCTGACCATCGGCCGAGTGGTCAAGAGCGTCACCGGTGGCGCCCCGGTCGCGCGCGACGAGCAGCACTGATCCCCGGAAACGAGAAACCCCCGCCATGGCGGGGGTTTCTGGGTACCCGAGCGATCAGCGCGGCAGGTTGCGGCCGGAGAAGATCTCGCGCATCTCGTGCTTGAGGCGCTGGGTGTTCTGCTGACGCTGTTCGGAGGAGAGGCTGCGGGAGGCGTCGCCGAACAGATAGTTGTCCAGCTCGAATTCCTTGAGCAGCATCTTGGTGTGGAACAGGTTGTCCTGATACACGTTCACGTCGGTCATCTGGTAGGCCGCGCGGGTGTCTTCGGACAGGTAATTCTGGATCGAATTGATCTCGTGGTCGATGAAGTGCTTGCGCCCTTCGATGTCGCGGGTGAAGCCGCGCACCCGGTAGTCCACGGTGACGATGTCCGAGTCGAACTGGTGGATCAGGTAGTTCAGGGCCTTGAGCGGGGAGATCACGCCACAGGTGGAGACGTCGATGTCGACGCGGAAGGTGGCGATGCCGTCGTCCGGATGGATCTCCGGATAGGTGTGCACCGTGATGTGGCTCTTGTCCAGGTGGCCGAGAATGGTCTCGCGCAGCGGGCCGGGCGACTCCTCGATCTGGCTCTCGGTCGGCTCGACCGGTTGCTCGGAGATCAGGATGGTCACGCTGGCGCCCTGGGGATCGTAATCCTGGCGAGCGATATTGAGGATGTTGGCCCCGATGATATCGACCACGTCGGTCAGGATCTGGGTCAGACGCTCGGCGTCGTATTCCTCGTCGATGTACTGGACATAGGCCTGTTGATCTTCCGACGTCTCGGCGTAGCAGATGTCGTAGATGTTGAAGCTCAAGGTCTTGGTCAGGTTGTTGAAACCATGAAGCCTGAGTTTGCTTTTCACGGTGGTAAAGCTCCCGTCGTGCGGTCTCTGACCGCGGTCCTGAGTGCCCGTCAGTTGCGGATTGCGCAAGCTGCGTAGGGCGGCGAACACCTCTTCGCGATGGCGATTGGCTGTACTTGTCGGGGGCTTGCCCCTTAAGAGCGGCGCATTATGCAGATCGGCAGCGGCTGGGGCCAGAGTCTGCCGGGCCCAGGTGATGAATTGATGTCGGCGGGAAGGGGTGACGCGGAGGGCGACGCCTGCACGGGCGTCGCCTGCAAGAGCATCAGGCGAGTTCGACGAGTTCGTAGCTGTGGGTGATCTCGACGCCGGCCCGACCGAGCATGATGGACGCCGAGCAGTATTTTTCCGCCGACAGCTCAATGGCGCGCTTGACCTGGGCCTCCTTGAGACCCCGGCCCTTGACCACGAACTTCAGGTGGATACGGGTGAACACCTTGGGCTCGGTGTCGGCGCGGTCGGCTTCGAGGAAGGCCTCGCAGCTTTCCACCGGTTGCCGCGCCTTGCGCAGGATGCTGACCACGTCGTAGCTGGCGCAGCCGCCCAGGCCGATCAGCACGGTTTCCATCGGCCGCACGCCGAGGTTGCGACCACCGCTTTCCGGCGGGCCGTCCATGACTACCACGTGGCCACTGCCGGATTCACCGAGGAACATGGCCTCGCCTGCCCACTGGATGCGCGCTTTCATCGCTTTCGTCCTACTTATATATGCAAATGGTGATCAGCTTAACATGCTGGATGGCGTAAACTGGGGCGCAGTGAAGGGTTATTCAGCTCGCATTTAAGCTGCGCATGTTCTTATCCGGTCTTTGGATTGGAACCGGCGCAGCCTGTGCATGCACCGGTTCGGACCTCGGTGCCCCCGACTCAGGTTAGCTTTCAACCTCAGGAATCAGCATGGCCGCTATCATCCCACCCGCGAAGTTACAGCACATTGACAAGCTGCTAGCGCACTGCTCGCGTCGCCGCTATACCGCAAAAACCACCATCATCTACGCTGGCGACAACAGTGAAAGCCTGTTCTTCATCCTCAAGGGTTCGGTGACCATCCTCATCGAAGACGATGAAGGCCGCGAAATGATCATCGCCTATCTCAATGCCGGGGACTTCTTCGGCGAGATGGGGCTGTTCTCCAAGGAAGGCAGCGAGCCCGAGCGCAGTGCCTGGGTGCGTGCCCGTACCGAGTGCGAAGTCGCCGAGATCAGCTACGGCCAGTTCCGCGAACTGAGCCAGCACGATCCGGACATGCTGTTCTCCCTCGGTCGCCAGATGGCCGAGCGCCTGCGCCAGACCACCCGCAAGGTCGGCGACCTGGCCTTCCTCGACGTCACCGGTCGCGTGGCCCGTACCCTGCTCGACCT
The DNA here is from genome assembly GCF_009765395.1 of Pseudomonas sp. BAV 4579. NCBI lineage: Bacteria > Pseudomonadati > Pseudomonadota > Gammaproteobacteria > Pseudomonadales > Pseudomonadaceae > Pseudomonas > Pseudomonas sp. BAV 4579. The sequence continues at coordinate 41,552 of NZ_WHOV01000003.1, forward strand.
GTGCAAGCAGCCCGACGCCATGACCCACCCGGATGGCATGCAGATCAAGATCACCCGCCAGGAGATCGGCCGCATCGTCGGTTGCTCCCGCGAGATGGTCGGTCGTGTGTTGAAGTCCCTCGAAGAACAGGGTCTGGTCCACGTCAAGGGCAAGACCATGGTGGTGTTCGGCACCCGCTGAGCCCGCTTGGCGTGCCCCTGCCAGCAGGCGGGGGCCGCTCCCCCCGCCCATGCTGGCTTCAGTTCTCGACCTGCGGCTGGACCTGCGCGACCCGCACCGGGGCCTTCGCGTCGACGGTCTTCTCGTCATTGCCCTTGGCTTTGGGCTCGCCCACGACGAAGTGGAATTCTTCACCGTGCTTGACCGCGCCATAGAGCACCGCCTTCTCGATCAGCTCGGTACCGCGCAGATGCCGCAGCATCAGCGGATCGCAACGCAAGTCGCGATAGAGCGCCAGGCACAGCAGCGCCATCACCACCACGAAGGGTAGCGCGACCACAATAGTCAGATTTTGCAGGCCGTTAAGCGCCGCACCCGGGTTGCCCGGGTCACCGATGGCCAGCATGATCGCCGCCACCGCGCCGGTGAGGGCGCCCCAGAAGATCACCGTGCGCCGCGAAGGCTCGGTGGTGCCGCGCTCGGACAGGGTGCCCATCACCAGGGACGCGGCGTCGGCGCCGGACACGAAGAAGATCGCCACCAGCACCATCACCAGCACCGAGGTCACCGAGACCCAGGGATAGCTGGCCAGCAGGTCGTAGAGGGCGAAGTTGCTGTTCACCGCGCCGTCGACCAGGGTGAAGGCGCCCAGGCGCATGGCGTCGATGGCCGCGCCACCGAAGATGACGAACCAGACCACGCTGACCAGACTCGGCACCAGCAGCACACCGGTGACGAACTGGCGGATGGTGCGACCGCGACTGATGCGGGCGATGAACATGCCGACAAAGGGCGTCCAGGAAATCCACCAGGCCCAGTAGAACACCGTCCAGCTGGACAGCCAGTTGCCCATGGCCTCGCCACCGCTGGCGCTGGTGCGCGCCATCATCTCCGGCAGCAGGTCGATGTAGTCGCCGATGGCGGTGGGCAGCAGATTGAGCATCAGCAGGGTCGGACCGGCGACGAAGACGAACAGCGCCAGAGCCACCGCCAGCACCATGTTGGTGTTGGACAGCCACTGGATGCCCTTCTCGACCCCGGACACCGCGGAGATGACGAAGGCCACCGTCAGCACCGTGATGATGCTGATGTAGAGCATTTTCCCGGGTTGCTCGATCCAGCCGTTATGTTCGAGTCCGCCGGCGATCTGCAGGGCGCCCAGACCGAGGGAGGCCGCCGAACCGAACAGGGTGGCGAAGATCGCCATCATGTCGATGACGCGACCGACGGGGCCATTGGCGTGTTCGCCGATCAGGGGGCGAAAGGCCACCGAGATCAGCTGGCTGCGACCGCGCCGATAGGTGCCATAGGCGATGGCCAGCCCGACCACGGCATAGATGGCCCAGGGATGCAGGGTCCAGTGGAACAGCGTGGTCGCCATGGCCACCTGCAGGGCGGCGCTGCTCTGCCCCGCGGCGCCACCGGGCGGCGGATTGAGATAGTGCGACAGCGGTTCGGCGACGCCAAAGAACATCAGGCCGATACCCATGCCGGCGCTGAACATCAGCGCCACCCAGGAGAGGGTGCGGAATTCCGGCTGCTCGTCGTCGCGCCCCAGGGGGATCCGCCCATAGCGACTGGCGGCCAGCCAGATGACGAAGACCACGAAGCCGGTGGAGGTGAGCACGAACAGCCAGCCGAAGTGGGTGATCACCCAGCCCTGGGCGGTCGAGGCGCTGCTGGCCAGGCTGGCCTGGCTGATGAAGCCCCAGATCACGAAGGCCAACGCGGCGATGCTGGTGACGCCGAAGACGACCCAGTCGGTGGTGCCGGCGAGTCGCCGATCCCGGCGCGACTCCTCGGTCCGGGAGGGATCGGTGACGCTGATATCAAGTGTTTCGCTTTTTTCTTCCGTTGCCATGGTGCTTGCTTGCCCTGGTTATGGATGGCCTGGTGCGGCGGAGCGCTGTCTTGTCCTGCGACAGCCAGCCGTCTCCGCGCCTCGCCACGGTTCAGCGAGTCGGAGGCCATTAACCGGGTTTATTCCCGTGGAAACAAAGCCCTGCGTCGGCAGCGGGCACACGGAGGTCGTTCCCGCCGTTTGGGGAGCGCACGAGTCGACCTGGGTCACTGCGAAGGATAAAAAAAGGCCCCGGTGTCGCCACCGAGGCCTGCTGCGGACGACCGAAGGATCAGGCGTCCTTTAGCGGGAAGCGCCGCTCCGGAAAGAACAGGCGCTGCAGCTCCTGACCCGGCTCGTCAGCGCGCATGAAGGCTTCGCCGACCAGGAAGGCGCGCACCTCGTTGATCTCCATCAGCTCCACGTCGGCACGATTGAGGATGCCGCTCTCGGTGATCACCAGGCGATCCTGGGGGATACGCGGCAAGAGATCGAGGGTGGCTTCCAGGCTGACTTCGAAGGTGTGCAGGTTGCGGTTGTTGACTCCCACCAGCGGGGTATCCAGCACCGTCAGGGCGCGCTCCAGCTCGGCGCCGTCATGCACCTCGACCAGGACGTCCAGGCCGACGGCCTTGGCCGTGGCGGCCAGTTCGCCCATCAGGCCGTCGTCCAGCGCGGCGACGATCAGCAGGATGCAGTCGGCGCCGATGGCCCGGGCTTCCACCACCTGGATGGGGTCGACGAGGAAGTCCTTGCGGATCACCGGCAGCTGGCAGGCGGCGCGCGCCTGCTGCAGATAGGCGTTGCCACCCTGGAAGAAGTCCACGTCGGTGAGCACGCTCAGGCAGGTGGCCCCGCCCAGGGCGTAGCTGTGGGCGATCTCGGCCGGCACGAAGTGTTCACGGATCACGCCCTTGCTCGGCGAAGCCTTCTTCACCTCGGCGATGATCGCTGCCTCCTTGCGCGCCACCTGGGCCTGCAGGGCGCGGGCGAAGCCGCGCGGGGCGTCGGCGGCACGGGCCAGGGCCTCGAGTTCGGCCAGGCTGGTCCGAGCCTTGAGCTGGGCGATCTCCTCGGCCTTGCGGGCCAGGATCTTCTGCAACACGGTTGGCACACTCACGGGCGACCCTCCTCGCGATAGACGGATGTGAAATGGGCGAGCTCGTCCAGCTTTTCCCGGGCCAGGCCGCTGTAGAGCGCATCGTGGGCCAAGAGTACCCCTTCGTGCAGGCTGTGGGCGAGATCCGCGGCGTAGAGCGCCGCGCCGGCATTGAGCACGATCATGTCGGCGGCCTTTTGCCCGGCTTCGGTCTTGCGTCGGCCGAGGGCGTCGCGGATCAGCGCCAGGGAGGCCTCGGGGCCGTCCACGGTGAGGCCGACCAGGGTCTGGCTCTTGATGCCCAGATCCTCCGGCAGCACCTGGTATTCGCTGATGCTGCCGTCCTTGAGTTCGGCGACCTGGGTCGCCGCGGCCAGGCTGAATTCGTCCAGGCCGTCGCGGGAGTGCACTACCAGCACATGGTGGCTGCCCAGGCGCTGCAGCACCTCGGCCAGCGGCCGGCACAGCGCGGCGCTGAACACCCCGACCACCTGGTGCCGGACCCCGGCCGGATTGGTCAGGGGACCGAGCATGTTGAACAGGGTGCGCAGCCCCAGCGAGCGGCGCGGCCCGGCGGCGTGACGCATGGCGCTGTGGTGCGACTGGGCAAACATGAAGCCGACGCCCACCTGCTCGACGCAGCGGGCGATCTGCGCCGGAGTCAGCTCCAGGTAGATGCCGGCGGCCTCCAGCAGATCGGCGCTGCCGCTCTTGCCGGACACCGCGCGATTGCCGTGCTTGGCGACCTTGCCGCCCGCCGCCGCGACCACGAATACCGAGGCCGAGGAGACGTTGAAGATATTGGCGCCATCGCCGCCGGTACCCACCACGTCGACCACGTGGTCGAGGGTCGGCAGCACCACCGGGGTGGCCAGCTCGCGCATCACGCTGACCGCGCCGCAGATCTCGTCGATGGTCTCGCTCTTGATGCGCATGCCCATGAGGAAGGCACCGATCTGCGCCTCGTCGGCGCCACCGGTCATGATCTGGCGCATCACCGCCTGCATCTCGGCGACGTTGAGGTCGAGTTGCCCGCTGATGCGATTCAGGGCCTGCTTGATGTCCATCTAGCGCCGCCCCCCCTGCTGCTGGAGAAAGTTGGCCAGCAGATCATGGCCATGTTCGGTAAGGATGGATTCGGGGTGGAACTGCACCCCCTCGATCATGAATTCGCGGTGCCGCAGGCCCATGATCTCGTCCATGCTGCCGTCCGGATGCTGGGTCCAGGCGGTGATCTCCAGGCACTCGGGCAGGGTCTCGCGCTTGACCACCAGCGAATGGTAGCGGGTCACGGTGACGGGATTGGGCAGGCCGGCGAAGACCCCTTCGCCGTTGTGGTAGACCGGGCTGGTCTTGCCGTGCATCGGCTCGCGGGCCCGGACCACCTCGCCGCCAAAGGCCTGGCCCAGGCTCTGGTGCCCCAGGCAGACGCCCAGCACCGGCAACTTGCCGGCGAAGCGCTCCAGGGTGGCCAGGGAGATGCCCGCCTCGTTGGGCGTGCAGGGACCGGGAGAGACGACGATGCGCTCCGGCGCCAGGTCTTCGAGCGCCTCGACCGGCATCTCGTCGTTGCGCACCACCTTGACCTCGGCGCCCAGCTCGCCCAGGTACTGCACCAGGTTGTAGGTAAAGGAATCGTAGTTATCGAGCATCAGCAGCATGGCGGATTCCTCAGACGGACTGTTCGGCAAGGGTGACGGCGCGAAACATGGCGCGACGCTTGTTGAGGGTCTCTTCCCACTCCAGCGCCGGCACCGAGTCGGCGACGATCCCTGCCCCGGCCTGCACGTGCAGCTCACCGTCCTTGATCACCGCGGTGCGGATGGCGATGGCGGTGTCCATGTTGCCGTTCCAGGCCAGGTAACCCACGGCGCCGCCGTAGATGCCCCGCTTGACCGGCTCCAGTTCGTCGATGATCTCCATGGCGCGGATCTTCGGCGCGCCGGACAGGGTGCCGGCCGGCAGGATGGCGCGCAGGGCGTCCATGGCGCTCAGTTCGGGCTTGAGCCGACCGGTCACGTTGCTGACGATGTGCATCACGTTGGAATAACGCTCGATGACCATCTTCTCGGTCAAGGTCACGCTGCCGGTGCTGGAGACCCGGCCCACGTCGTTGCGCCCCAAGTCGATCAGCATCAGGTGCTCGGCTAGCTCCTTGGCATCGGCCAGCAGATCGCGCTCCAAGGCCAGATCGGCTTCTTCGGTGGCGCCACGCGGACGGGTTCCGGCGATGGGACGCACGGTGATCTCGCCGTCCTCCACCCGCACCAGCACCTCGGGCGAACTGCCCACCACATGGAAGTCGCCGAAGTTGAAGAAATACATGTAGGGCGTGGGGTTGAAGCAGCGCAGCGCCCGATAGAGGTCGATGGGCGCCGCCTGGAAGGCGATGGACATGCGCTGCGAGGGCACCACCTGCATGCAGTCGCCGGCCAGGATGTAGTCCTTGATGCGCTGCACCGCGCCTTCGAAATCCTCGCGGCTGAAGCTGGAACGAAAGCTCGGCTCCGGACCGGCCGGGGCGGCGAGATCCAGGCCGCGGCGCGGCACGATGGGCTGGCGCAGGCGGTCGAGGATGTCGGCCAGACGCGCCTGGGCGGCGTCGAAGGCGTCGGCCTCGTCCGGATCGGCCAGCACGATCGCGTGAATCTTGCCCGCCAGGTTGTCGAACACCACCACGGCATCGGACACCATCAGCAGGATGTCGGGCGTACCCAGCGGATCGGGATTGAGGCAGGCCGCCAGGCGCCGCTCGACGTAGCGCACGCTGTCGTAGCCGAAGTAGCCCACCAGGCCACCGTTGAAGCGTGGCAGGCCATCCAGCGTCGGCACGCGATAGCGCGCCTTGAAGGCTTCGACGAAGGCCAGGGGATCGTCGCAGTGCTCGATCACCTCGACCTCGCAACCGGCATCGCTGACCACCACGCGATGACCATGGACGCGCAGAACACGGCTGCACGGCAGGCCGATGATGGAGTAACGCCCCCATTTCTCACCACCCTGCACCGATTCCAGGAGATAGGAATTGGGGCCGTCGGCCAGCTTCAGGTAGATGGACAGCGGGGTGTCGAAATCGGCCAGGGTTTCGAAGGCCAGGGGAATGCGGTTATAGCCTTGAGCGGCCAGGCGCAGGAAATCGTCGCGGGTCATGATCAGCCTCGTGGCGAGGAAAACGAAAGGTCGGGTGCACAGCGCGCCGGTCAGATACCGGCCAAGACGAAATCAGGCGCGCCAGCGCCAACGGGCCAGGGCCTTGATGACTTTCATCCATGCTCGCGAGGAGCCTGTGCGGGTGACCACCACGATGCGATCTCTTGCTCTTGAGGCGGGGGTTGAAGGGCCACGTTAGCCTAGCCGGCGCGGCATGGCAACTGGCCGGCCACCTCGGCGTGCTAGATGAACAGCTCGCGCAGATCGTCGACGACCAGATCCGGCTGCTCCAGGGCGATGGACTCGCCATGGTTGTAGCCATAGCTCAGGGCCACGCAGCGCACCCCCGCGGCATGGGCGGCGCGGATGTCGTTGCGCGAATCGCCGATGAACAGGGCCTGGCCGGCCACCACGCCGGCCTGCTGCATGACCCACAGCAAGCCGGCCGGGTCCGGCTTCTGCTGCGGCAGGGTATCCCCGCCGACGATCCAGTCGAAGTCACCCAGGCCCATGTCGGCCAGGAGTGGCGCGACGAAGCGCTCCGGCTTGTTGGTGATCACCGCCAGGCGCACGCCCAGGGTGCGCAGCAGCGCCAGGCTGTCCAGCACGCCGGGATAGACACGGGTCAGGGCGTGACTGCCGCCATAGAGCTCCATGAACAGCGCCAGGGCCTCGTTGGCGGCGGCCTCGTCCACGGCGTCGTGCTGCATGTCATCGGCCAGGGCGCGACGCACCAGCACCCGGGCGCCGTTGCCAATCCACAGCCGCACCTTGTCCAGTCCCGCCGGCGCGCGGTCCAGGCGTTCGAGCATGGCGTCCACTGCAGCGGCCAGGTCCGGCGCCGAATCCAGCAGGGTGCCGTCGAGGTCGAACATCACCAGCGCGGGCGGCTGCCCGCCACCAAGCCTTACCAGGGCGCTCATACCGAGCGCGCCTTGGCCAGCTCGGCGCGCATCGCCTGGATCACCGCGGCGTAGTCGGACTGGCCGAAGATGGCCGAGCCGGCAACGAAGGTGTCGGCCCCCGCGCGGGCGATCTCACCAATGTTCTTGACGTTGACCCCGCCATCGATCTCGAGCCGGATCGGCCGGCCGGAGGCATCGATCAGGGCGCGCGCCTCGCGCAACTTGTCGAGGGTGCCAGGAATGAATTTCTGGCCGCCGAAGCCGGGGTTGACGCTCATCAGCAGCACCATGTCGATCTTGTCCATCACGTACTTGAGCACGTCCAGCGAGGTGGCCGGATTGAACACCAGACCGGCCCGGCAGCCGCCATCCTTGATCAGCTGCAGCGAGCGGTCGATGTGCTCGGAGGCCTCGGGGTGGAAGGTGATGTCGGTGGCGCCGGCCTCGATGAAGTCGCCGATGAGGCGATCCACTGGCTTGACCATCAGGTGCACGTCGATGGGCGCGGTCACCCCGTAGTTGCGCAACGCCTTGCAGACCATCGGGCCGATGGTGAGGTTGGGCACATAGTGATTGTCCATCACGTCGAAATGGACCATGTCGGCACCGGCGGCGAGGACCTTGTCGACTTCCTCGCCCAGGCGGGCGAAATCGGCGGACAGGATCGAGGGGGCGATGGCGAAGGGTTGCATGGGATAGCCTCGGCGAAGGTTGAGGAGCGGCATTGTAACGGAGATCCGTCTGCGGCTCGGGCGTTCCCGCTGCCCCGACGGGGCGAACGGCGGTAGGCTCGCCAGGGTCAACCGTGCCCTTGTCGAGGATTCCCGTCGATGTCGTCGCCCGCCCTGCTGCCACTCTGCCTCCTTCTGCTCGGCCTCGCCGCCCCGGTGCGTGCCGAAGAAGCACCCACCCCGGCGCCGGAACCGCCTGCGGCTCCCACAGCCCTGGCGCCAGCATTGACGCGCAGTCAGGAGCAGCAGCAGGCGCTGATGCGGCAGCTGCCTGCCGAGCAGCAGAAGACCCTGCAGGCCGGCGACGAGTCCTTTCTTGCCCTGCTGGTGCCCGCCGCCCGGGCCAAGGCCAGCGGGACGGTGGTGCTGGTGCCGGGCGACGGCGAATCGGCCGACTGGCCCACTGTGATAGCCCCCGTGCGCCAGCAGCTACCCACTTACGGCTGGCAGACCATCAGCCTGAGCCTGCCCGACCCCTATGACCCGGTGGTGGCGATCGAGCGCGATACCGCCCCGGCGGACACCGACGCCCAGGCCAACAGCGAGCAGACGGCACCGCCGGTCACCGGCGGCAGCGGCACGGCGCCCGCCGCCCCGACCCAGGCCGAAGCCGGCAGCGGCGAACCGGCCCAGGCGGCGGTCGCGCCGGTCGATCCCGAAGCCGCGGCCAATGCCCAGGCCACCCGGGTGCTGGCCCGCATCGCCGCTGGCATCGACCTGGCACTGCAACAGGGCGCCAACCCCATCGTGCTGGTCGGCCACGGCACCGGCGCCTATTGGGCCGCGCGCTATCTGGCGGAAAAGGAACCGGCCGAGGTCAAGCAACTGGTGCTCATCGATGGTCGCGAGCCCCAGGGGCTGCCGCCGCGGCTGGACGCCACCATGGGCAAGACCGATCTGCAGATCGCCGACCTGGTACATGCACCCGGACCGGCCGCCCAACGGCGCAAGGAGCGCGCGGCGCAAAAGGCCAACAAGGGCTATCGGCAGATCGACCTGCCGGTGATTCCCGGCGACCGCGCCGCGGAGCAGGAGCAGACCGTCCGCCGGCTGCGCGCCTGGCTGGATCGCCTGCCACCGGCCGCTAGCGGAAGCCCCGCCGCCTCTTGATCAGCTGATAGGCGGCATGCAGCTCGGCGGTACGCTGGGCAGCGGCATAGACCGCCGACTGGCCCGCCCCGGCACCGGCCTTCTTGTCGGGATGGTGGCGGGAGAGCAGCCGCCGATAGGCCTGCTTGACCGTGGCGGCGTCGGCGTCATCGGTAACGCCGAGCAGTTGCAGCGCCTTGCGATACGTCTCCTCGCTGCCGGGCTGGCGCGGCGCCGCTTGCACCGGTGGCTGCAGGGCCAGCACCTGGGCTTCGGCCAGACCCATCGCCTGCCCCCAACCGAGGATCTCGTCGCGATCCCCAGGGCGCACGCTGCCGCTGATCCAGACCATGCGCCAGCAGGCGCGCAGGATGCCCTCGCTGCGCTCGCTGAGACGCTGCAGGTCGGCCGCCGACGGCAGGGCGCCGCCCTTGCCCTGTTCGAAGGCGGCGATGGCCTTCTTGCGCTCGTCGGTGCCCAGCCCCAGGCGCTCGATCTCGCCTTCGGCCTGGCGGATGTGGGCGGTCAGCACCCGCCCTCCACGCTTGGCCAGCCGGCCGAGCATCTGGAATTGCGCCTGATGTTCGAAGCGCCCGGGGCGCCCCTGCCAGCGTGCCTTCCAGCCCGCCAGGGAAGTCAATCCCAGTTGCCGCTCGCCGGCATGGGCGAGCAGCGCCACCAGCAGGGCGCCGGGAATGCTGGCCACGGCCCAGCCGGCCAGAAAGCCCAGCACCGTCAGCGGCCAGAACCAGACTTTCACGGGACGATCCCGAACAGCAGCTCCGCCTCGGCTAGACGCTCCTGGGTACCCACGTCCACCCAACGATCATATAGACGCTCACCGGATACCTTCCCGGCGGCGATCGCGGGTCGCAGCACATCGACCAGTTTGAAAGCCCCAGCCGTGCGACCTTCGAACAACCGGGGATGCAACACGGCGATGCCGCTATAGGTGCGCTTGCCCACGCCATCCAGAGTGACTCGCCCCTCTACCAGGCCGAAGTCACCGAGCGGGTGATGAAGCGGATTGTCGGCCAGTACCAGATGCGCCAGGCAACCAGCGGGCAGGGTCAGGGTGGCGAAGTCGAAATCGGTGCGGATGTCGCCATTGACCAGCACGAAGGGCTCGCTACCTAGCAACGGCAGGGCCTGGAAGATGCCACCACCAGTCTCCAGCGGCTCCTCCTCGGCAGAAAAGCGGATGGAAACGCCGAAGCGGCTGCCATCGCCGAGCGCTGCCTCCAACTGGTCGCCCAGCCAGGCATGATTGATCACCAACTCGGTGATACCGGCCGTGGCCAGCGCCAGCAGGTGGTGCTCGATCAGCGGCCGACCATTCACCTCGATCAGCGGCTTGGGCCGGGTCAGGGTCAGCGGCCGCATCCGCTCACCCTTGCCGGCCGCCAGGATCATGGCCTTCATGCGTCGACCCGCCCGGCGTGCAACTCATCGAGCAGCGCGCCCAGGTCGGCCAGCTCAGGCCGTCGCGCCACGACGGTGCGGATATAGGCGAGAAAGCGCGGGGTATCGGCGACATAGCGCGGCTTGCCGTCGCGATGCCAGATACGGGCGAAGATGCCCATCACCTTGAGATGACGCTGCACGCCCATGAGGTCCGACGCCCGCTGGAAGTCGGCGAACTCGGCCTGCACCGGCACCCCGGCGGCACGCGCCCGCTCCCAGTAGCCCAGCAGCCAACGCTGCACCAGCGGCTCCGGCCAACTGAGGAAGGCATCCTTGAACAGGCTGGTGATGTCGTAGGTGACCGGCCCAATGACCGCATCCTGGAAATCCAGCACCCCCGGATTGGGCGTGCTCAGCATCAGGTTGCGCGGCATGAAGTCCCGATGGACCAGCACCTGGGGCTGTGCCAGGGCGCTGTCGATCAGCAGGCGGCAGACGGCCTGCCAGCGCTCGCGTTGCGTCTCGCTGAGGCTCGTATCGAGTTCGCGGCCGACGTACCACTCGGGAAACAGCGCCAATTCCCGCGCCAGCAGAGCCTCATCGTAGAGCGGCAGGCTGCCGTTCGTCGGCTGCTTGCGCTGAAAGGCCAGGAGCGCCTCGATGGCGGCCGCGAAATAATCGTCGGCGTTCGCCGCGTTGATGACCTCCAGGTAGGTGAGCTGGCCGAGATCGCTCAGCAGCAGGAATCCCCGCTCCAGATCCTGGGCCAGGATGCGCGGTACATGGACCCCGGCCTCGGCCAGCAGCGCGGCCACCTGGACGAACGGACGGCAGTCCTCCTGCGGCGGCGGCGCATCCATCACGATCAGGCTGCGGCCCTCGCCCGCCCAGCGGAAATAACGGCGAAAACTGGCATCGCTGCTGGCTGCGGTCAGGCTACCCTTGGGCACCTCGCCCCAGGCCTGTTCCCGGAAAATTTCCGGTAGCACGGTGGTCAGCCAGTCTTCTATCTGGTTTAAGCGAACATCTTCAGTCATTTACAGCGGATCCCTCGGCCCTAGCCGATGTGCAGGTCATGTTTTATTATCCGCTATCTTTTTGAGCCCATCGAGAGGCCGCGGCCCCTTAATGGCCGGCGTGCAGGACGACTTTAAGGATGGCCGTGAAAACCCCCGCGTTTCGCAGAAAATTCCCCCTCTTGGTAACCGGCAGCCTGCTCGCCATGCAGCCCGTCACCGCCCTTATCGCCGCCCCCGCCGAGCAGTTCAACTGTAGCGCCGGAGCCGGCGGTGGCTGGTCGTGCAACACCCAGGCACCAACCACGGCCATTCCGCCCCGTCCCAGCAAGGGCGAGACCCAGGGCGTCGCGGCTGAGCCCGCCGCGCGCAAGGGCGATGCTGCCGTGCTGGTGACCGAAAGCAAGGGCCGCGCCCTCAAGTCCCGCAGCGCCGACTACAGCCACCTGGACTGGGTCCCGCGCGACCAGCTGACCCCTGCCCAGTTGGCCGAGACCGGTCCCTACTGCAGCGGTGCCTATGTCGAGCCGCAGCGTCCGGGCATGTACGACGACACCCCGACCGCCAAGGCCCCGACCTACATCTCCGCCAAGGCCTCGCGCTACGAGCAGGAGCAGCAGGTCGCCACCCTGGCCGGTGACGTGGTGCTGCGCCAGGGCGGCATGCAGGTGGAATCCCAGGAAGCCAACCTGCACCAGCTGGAGAATCGCGGCGAGCTCAAGGGCAACGTCAGATTCCGCGACAACGGCCTGCTGATGGTCGGCGACAAGGCCGACATGCAGCTGGACAACGGCCAGGTCCAGGTCGACAACGCCGAATTCGTCATGCACCAGAGCCGCGCCCGTGGCAGCGCGCTCTACGCCAAGCGTAGCGACGACGCCATCATCCGCCTCAAGGATGGCACCTACACCACCTGCGAACCGGGCAGCAACGCCTGGCAGGTCAAGGGCAACACCGTCACCCTGAATCCGGCCACCGGCCTCGGCTACGCGACCAACGCCACGCTGCGGGTCAAGGACATTCCGGTCCTCTATACGCCCTTCATCTACTTCCCGATCGACGACCGTCGGCAGTCCGGTTTCCTGGCGCCCTCGATCAGTACCTCCAGCGACACCGGCTTCGCGATCACCACGCCCTACTACTTCAACCTGGCGCCCAACTATGACGCCACCCTCTATCCGCGCTACATGGCCAAGCACGGCCTGCAGACCGAGGGCGACTTCCGCTACCTGACCCGCAGCAGCGAAGGCGAGGTCTACGGCTCCTACCTCAAGGACACCGACCCGGAGCACGAAGGCGAACCGGAAGCCACCGACAACCGCTGGCTGTACGGCTGGAAGAATCGCAGCGGCCTGGATTCGCGCCTGATGGCCGAGGTGGACTACACCCGCATCAGCGACCCCTACTACTTCCAGGACCTGGACACCGACCTCGGCATCAACAAGCCAACCTACGTCAACCAGCAGGGTCGCCTGACCTACCGCGGCGACACCTTCGTCGCCGGCCTCAACGCCCAGGCCTACCAGCTGGCTACGGTCTCCGACGTGACGCCCTACAACCGCCTGCCGCAGCTGACCCTGAGCGGCGCCCTGCCCTACAACCCGGGCGGTCTGGACTTCACCTACGACACCGAGGCGGTGCGCTTCACCCGCAGCTTCGACGACAACACCTACTTCGACCTGGACGACAACGGCAACCGCACCAACGTGCGCAACCGCCCGGACGTCAACCTGTTCGGCCTGACCCGCGCCGAAGGCAATCGCTACCACGTCGAGCCGGGCATCGCCCGCCCGATGACCGCGTCCTGGGGCTTCCTGACGCCGTCGCTGCGCTATGCCTATACCCGCTACGACCTGGATCTGGACAGCACCGGCCAGAACGACCTGAACTCGCCGCTGGTTGGCGGTAGCCGTCGTGCCGCGGCCGGTTCCAGCGTGACCAGCTTCAACGACAGCCCGACCCGCTCGGTGCCGATCTTCAGCCTCGACAGCGGCCTCTACTTCGACCGCACCTCGAATCTGTTCGGCGAAGGCGGCAAGCAGACCCTGGAACCCCGCGCCAAGTACCTCTACGTACCCAACCGCGACCAGGACGATCTGCCGGTGTTCGATACCGGCGAATACACCTTCAGCTACAGCTCGCTGTGGCGCGACAACCGCTTCACCGGTCGCGACCGCATCGGCGACGCCAACCAGTTGGCCCTGGGTGCCACCAGCCGCTTCATCGAGCCCAACGGCTTCGAGCGCGCCAACGTCAGCTTCGGCCAGCTGTTCTACTTCCGCGACCGCGAAGTGCAGCTGCCCGGCCTGACCAAGGACGACCTGGCCTACGCCCGCAGCCTGGGGCAGAACATCGACAATCCCCAGGCCACCACCTCGCGCTCGCCCTATGCCCTGGCCGGCATGTATCGCTTCAATCGCGACTGGCGCGTGAACGGCGAATTCAACTGGGATCCGACCCTGCACCAGACCGACTCCGGCAGCGTCATGTTCCACTACCAGCCGGAAGCCGAGCCGGGCAAGATCCTCAACGTCGGCTATCGCTATCGTGACAACGTCCGGGTGTTCGATCCGAACTTCGGCCGCTTCACCTACAACAGCGACGACTACAAGGTCGACCAGCACGACATCTCCTTCATCTGGCCGATCGTGCCCCAGTGGTCCGCGATTGCCCGCTGGCAGTTCGACTACAACAAGAGCCGTACCCTCGAAGCCTTCGGTGGCTTCGAATACGACAACTGCTGCTGGAAGCTGCGCCTGATCAGCCGCTACTGGCTCAAGAGCGAAGACGACGTCTTCTACAACGCCCAGAGTTCCGAAGCCGATCGCGGGATCTTCCTGCAGATCGTGCTCAAGGGACTTGGCAACGTCTTCGGCGGCAAGACCGAAGGCTTCCTGGACAGAGGCATTCAAGGCTATCGTGAACGTGAAGACCAAGCTATGTAACGCCCTGCGCCCGCTCGCCCTGGGCGCGGCGCTCGCTCTCTCCCCTCTGGCTCAGGCTGCCGTGGTTCCGCTGGACAAGGTCGTGGCCATCGTCGACAACGACGTGGTCATGCAGAGCCAGCTCGATCAGCGACTCAACGAGGTCAAGCAGAACATCACCCGCCGCGGCGCTGCGGCGCCGCCGGAAAGCGAGCTGCGCCAGCAGGTGCTCGAGCGGCTGATCCTGGAAGACATCCAGATGCAGCTGGCCGGGCGCATGGGCGTGAAGATCTCCGACGAGGAGCTCAACCAGGCCGTGGCCACCATCGCCCAGCGCAATGGCCTGAGCGTGGCCGACTTCCGCAAGGCCCTGGCCCGCGACGGTCTCTCCTACGACGCCGCCCGCGAGCAGGTCCGCCGCGAGATGATGATCAGCCGGGTGCGTCAGCGTCAGGTCGGTCAGCGCGTGCAGGTCACCCAGCAGGAGGTGCAGAACTTCCTCGCCTCGGACCTGGGCAAGCTGCAGCTATCCGAAGAGTATCGCCTGGCCAACATCCTGATCCCGGCAGCGGACAACGCCGGCACCGCCGGTCTCGACGCCGCCGCGCGCCAGGCCCAGGACACCTACAACCAGCTGCGCCAGGGCGCCGACTTCAACCAGCTGGCCATCGCCCGCTCGGCCGGTGACAACGCCCTCGACGGCGGCGAGATCGGCTGGCGCAAGGCCGCCCAGTTGCCCCCGCCCTTCGATCGCCTGATCGGCAGTGTCGGCGTGGGCGGCATCACCCAGCCGGTGCGCGTACCCGGCGGCTTCGTGATCCTCAAGGTGGAGGAGAAGCGCGGAGGCGAGGCCAGCATCGTCGACGAGGTGCACGTCCGGCACATCCTGCTCAAGCCCAATGCCGTGCGCAGCGATGCCGAAACCCAGCGCCTGGCCGCGCGCCTGCGCGAGCGCATCCAGAACGGCGAGAGCTTCGCCACCCTGGCCAAGAGCTTCTCGGAAGACCCGGGCTCGGCGCTCAATGGCGGCGACCTGGGCTGGATCAACCCGGAATCCCTGGTCCCGGAATTCAGCGAAGTGATGAACAACTCGCCGGTCAACCAGCTGTCGCAGCCGTTCCGCACCGCCTTCGGCTGGCACATTCTGGAAGTCCTGGGCCGTCGCGCCACCGACAACACCCAGCAGGCGCGCGAGCAGCAGGCGTTGAATCTCCTGCGTAGCCGCAAGTACGACCAGGAACTGCAGACCTGGTTGCGCCAGATCCGCGACGAAGCCTACGTCGAGATCAAGCAGTAACCCCAAGGCCGCAGGCACCCCCTGCGGCCTTCTTGTTTCCGGAGCCCGCCATGGCCCTGCGCTTCGCCCTGACCCCCGGTGAGCCCGCCGGTATCGGTTCCGACCTCTGCCTGCTGCTGGCCCGCGTGGCCCAGCCCCACGCCCTGATCGCCATCGCCAGCCGCGACCTCCTGGCCGCTCGCGCGATCGAGCTGGGACTCGCCATCGAGCTCATCGAGGTCGCTCCCACGGCCTGGCCCGACCGCCCGGCACCCGCCGGCGCGCTCTATGTCTGGGATACCCCGCTGGGTGCCCCGGTGGTGACCGGCCAGCTCGATACCGCCAATGCCGCCTATGTCCTGGACACCCTGACCCGCGCCGGCCAGGGCTGTCTCGACGGCACCTTCGCCGGGATGATCACCGCGCCGGTGCACAAGGGTGTGATCAACGATGGCGGCGTGGCCTTTTCCGGCCACACCGAATTTCTTGCCGAGCTGACCCAAACCCCCCAGGTGGTGATGCTGCTGGCAACGGCCGGCCTGAGAGTGGCCCTGGTCACCACCCATCTGCCACTGCGCGAGGTGGCCGATGCCATCGATCGCCAGACCCTGCTGGACGTGACCCGCATCCTGCATGGCGATCTGCAGCGCTACTTCGGTGTGGCGCGGCCGCGCATCCTGGTCTGCGGTCTCAATCCCCATGCCGGCGAAGGCGGTCACCTGGGCCGTGAGGAGATCGAGATCATCGAGCCGGCGCTGGACAGCCTGCGCGCCGAAGGCCTCGACCTGGTTGGACCGCTGCCCGCCGACACCCTCTTCACGCCCAAGCACCTCGAGCACTGCGATGCGGTCCTGGCCATGTATCACGACCAGGGTCTGCCGGTGCTCAAGCACAAGGGTTTCGGCGCCGCGGTCAACGTGACCTTGGGCCTGCCGATCATCCGCACCTCGGTCGACCATGGTACCGCCCTCGACCTGGCCGGCAGCGGACGCATCGATACCGGCAGTCTGAGGGTCGCCCTGGAGACCGCCTACAGCATGGCGGCCCATCGCCGTTCGGTGACTTGAGAGGCTATTCACAACCTCGCGAGCTAGAGACAAACAAGGCCTGGGCGGCCCCGTAAAAAGCCCTGAGGAAGCGGATCGGACTCGCGGGCGAGTTTACGAAGGGTAAAAGAGCATTTCCGACGGAGCTGGCCTTCCAGGGTCCTTTCAACGCAGTTTGGCCGACGCGCAGCAGGTTATGAACAGGCTCTAAGCGCTCCGGTGACGGTAAAGGGTCTGCTAAACTGGTGGGTCTTTGCCGTCTTGAAATCGCAGGCCCGCTGCCTGCGCCGGAGCACCTGATGACCGAGCTCTACCAACACCGCGCCCGCAAGAGGTTCGGCCAGAACTTCCTGCACGACGCCGGGGTGATCCATCGCATCCTGCGCGCCATCCATGGGCGACCCGGCGAGCGCCTGCTGGAAATCGGGCCGGGCCAGGGCGCCCTGACCGAAGGCCTGCTCGGCAGTGGCGCCCGGCTCGACGTCATCGAGCTGGACCAGGACCTGATTCCCCTGCTCCGACTCAAGTTCGGACTCAATCCGCTGTTCACCCTGCACCAGGGTGACGCCATGAAGTACGACCTCTCCAGCATCGCTGCCGGCGATCGGCTGCGGGTGGTGGGCAATCTGCCCTACAACATCTCCACACCGCTGATCTTCCACCTGCTCAGCTTCGCCGACATCATCGCCGACATGCACTTCATGCTGCAGAAGGAAGTGGTGGAACGTCTGGCCGCGGTGCCCGGCAATGGCGACTGGGGGCGGCTGTCGATCATGGTGCAGTACCACTGCCGCGTGGAACACCTGTTCAACGTCGGTCCGGGCGCCTTCAATCCGCCGCCCAAGGTGGATTCGGCCATCGTGCGCCTGGTGCCCCACACCGAGCGTCCCCATGTGGCGCGCGATCCGGTCCTGCTCGAGCGCGTCGTCCGCGAGGCCTTCGGCCAGCGGCGCAAGACCCTCAGGAACACCCTCAAGGGCACCCTGGACAGCGCCGCCATCGAAGCCGCCGACGTCGACCCAGGGCTGCGCCCTGAACAGCTGGACCTGGCGGCCTATGTACGTCTGGCCAACCAGCTGGCATCCAGCTGAAGCCCCTTCATCCGTATCTGTCGAGAATCCTCCTGTGACCGAGCCCGATCCGCGCTACCTCATCACCGTGCAGGTCACCACCCGCTACCTGCCCGAACAATCCAGCGCCAGCCAGGAGCGCTACGCCTTCGCCTACGACGTGAGCATCCGCAATGACGGCCGGCTGCCGGCGCAGTTGCTCAGCCGCCACTGGATCATCACCGACGGCAATGGCGAAGCGCAGGAAGTGCGCGGCCCGGGCGTGGTGGGCGAGCAGCCGCTGATCGCGCCGGGCGAAACCCACAGCTATTCCAGCGGCACGCTGATGCCGACCCAGGTGGGCAGCATGAGGGGCAGCTACCAGATGGTCGCCAGCGATGGCCATACCTTCGAGGCCATCATCCCCACCTTCCGCCTGGCCGTACCCGGCTCGCTGCACTAGTGTGGTGTTTCAGAAGTTATCTACACAATTTTGGCGACGCTTTTTCGCCCTGGGCCGCGTTGCTACTCCTCGCCATAGCCCTGCTATGACTCGTCGCAGCGCCTGGCCCAGACCAAAAAATCACTCGCCAAAACGTGCGCGAACTTCTAAAACCCCACACCAGGAGTCCCGATGACGCTGTACGCCGTTGGCGACCTGCAAGGTTGCCTCGACCCGCTCAAATGCCTCCTCGACGAGGTCCGCTTCGATCCCGCGCAGGACCGCCTCTGGCTGGTGGGCGATCTGGTCAACCGCGGACCTCAGTCTCTGGAAACCCTGAGATACCTGTACGGGATGCGCGATTCGCTGGTCAGCGTCCTGGGCAATCACGACCTGCACCTGCTGGCGGTGGCCTTGGGCGGCGCCAGGCTGAAGAAGCAGGACACCCTGAGCGACATCCTCGCCGCGCCCGACCGCGACGAGTTGCTGCTTTGGCTGCGCCACCTGCCGCTGATGCAGCACGACGCCGGGCGCAATTGCGTGCTGGTCCACGCCGGTCTGCCGCCGCAATGGACGCTGGCCCAGGCCCTGAGCCTGGCCGGCGAAGTGGAGGCCGTATTGCGCGATGACCAGGCTCATGTGCCCTTTCTCGAGCAGATGTATGGCAACGAGCCGGCGCTCTGGCAAGATGAGCTCCAGGGCCAGGAGCGCCTGCGCCTGATCACCAACTACCTGACGCGTATGAGATTCTGCAGCCCGGAAGGTCGCCTGGAATTCAAGAGCAAGGAAGGCCTGGACAGCGCGCCGGCCGGTTTCGCCCCCTGGTTCAGCCACGATCACCGGCTGACCCGCGACGTGCGCATCCTGTTCGGCCACTGGGCCGCGCTCAAGGGTCGCTGCGCGGCGCCCAATGTCGAGGCGCTCGACAGCGGCTGCGTCTGGGGCGGCGACATGACCCTGCTCGACGTCGACGGCAACCGCCGTCATCTCTGCAGTTGCAAGGAGAAGAAATGAGCGAATTCACCTGTATCTCCCCCGAACGGGCGCTGGAACTGCGCAGCGAGGGCGCGCGGATCGTCGACATCCGTGATCCGCACAGCTACGCCACCCTGCACGTCGCCGGCGCCCAGCGCCTCGACAACCAGAACATCCACGACTTCATCGCCGCTGCCGATCTCGACGCGCCGCTGCTGGTGTTCTGCTACCACGGCCACTCCAGCCAGAGCGCGGCGGCCTTTCTGGCCGGCCAGGGCTTCAGCCAGGTCTACAGCGTCGACGGCGGCTTCGAAAACTGGCGCACCCGCTATCCCGAGCAGACCGAAAGTGGCGAGGCCGTTTAACACAACGGCTTGACGCTGTGGTTACAAGAATAAACCGAATTGGCTCTTCCACATCTCGCAGATAGGACTATTCTGGAATCAGGCCCTCCGGAAACGGCGGGTTCGATAACCGGCTTTGGACCATCGGTGTAACCACTGGAGATTCGGGGGAATTCCAGGGGGACCGTTTCCATCGGTCTCCTTCGTGCGTCTCTCGAAACCCAACCCTACTTCTGCAGGCGGATCGATTAGGCAAGACGACAACGAAGGTATTAGGGACGTTATCTTTCGTCGCCCGGCATGACCGCTCCCCACCGGCAGCAAGGCAAGGCTCCAGGCATCGATTCCAAGCTGGTCCAGGGTATCCAGCGAGGAGACGTCATGAGCATTTTCAGTCACTTCCAGGGGCGTTTTGAAGCGACTCGCCAGGAAGAGTATTCCCTTCAGGAATACCTTGAGATCTGCAAGAAGGATCGTACCGCCTTTGCCAGTGCCGCCGAGCGCATGCTCATGGCCATCGGCGAACCCGAACTGGTGGACACCACCAGTGATTCACGCCTGTCGCGCATCTTTTCCAACAAGGTCATCCGCCGCTACCCCGCCTTTGCCGACTTCCATGGCATGGAGGACTGCATCGAGCAGATCGTGTCCTACTTCCGCCACGCGGCGCAGGGCCTGGAAGAGAAGAAGCAGATCCTTTATCTGCTTGGCCCGGTGGGTGGCGGCAAATCGTCCCTCGCGGAAAAACTCAAGCACCTGATCGAGAAGGTCCCCTTCTACGCCATCAAGGGTTCGCCGGTGTTCGAATCGCCCCTGGGGCTGTTCAATCCCGACGAAGACGGCCAGATCCTCGAAGAGGACTACGGCATTCCCCGCCACTACCTGCGCAGCATCATGTCGCCCTGGGCGGCCAAGCGACTGCAGGAATTCGGCGGCGACATCAGCAAGTTCCGGGTGGTCAAGCTCTACCCCTCCATCCTCAACCAGATCGCCATCGCCAAGACCGAGCCGGGCGACGAGAACAACCAGGACATCTCCGCCCTGGTGGGCAAGGTGGACATCCGCAAGCTGGAGGAGTACCCGCAGAACGATGCGGATGCCTACAGCTACTCCGGCGCCCTGTGCCGGGCGAACCAGGGCCTGATGGAATTCGTGGAGATGTTCAAGGCCCCGATCAAGGTCCTCCACCCCCTGCTGACCGCGACCCAGGAAGGCAACTACAACAGCACCGAGGGCCTCGGCGCCCTGCCCTACAGTGGCATCATCCTGGCCCACTCCAACGAATCCGAGTGGCACACCTTCCGCAACAACAAGAACAACGAGGCCTTCATCGACCGGATCTACATCGTCAAGGTGCCCTACTGCCTGCGCGTCTCCGACGAGATCCACATCTACGACAAGCTGCTGGTCAACAGCTCTCTGGCCAACGCCCATTGTGCGCCGGACACCCTGAAGATGCTGGCCCAGTTCTCGGTGCTCTCGCGCCTCAAGGAACCGGAAAACTCCAACATCTACTCGAAGATGCGCGTCTACGACGGCGAAAACCTCAAGGACACCGATCCCAAGGCCAAGTCGATCCAGGAATACCGCGACAGCGCCGGCGTCGACGAGGGCATGAACGGGCTCTCCACGCGCTTCGCCTTCAAGATCCTCTCGCGAGTGTTCAACTTCGACGCCAACGAGATCGCGGCCAACCCAGTGCACCTGCTCTATGTGCTGGAGCAGCAGATCGAAGCCGAGCAGTTCCCGGCCGAGACCCGCGAGCGCTACATGAGATTCATCAAGGAATACCTGGCGCCGCGCTACGTGGAATTCATCGGCAAGGAGATCCAGACCGCCTACCTCGAGTCCTACAGCGAATACGGCCAGAACATTTTCGACCGCTACGTGCTCTACGCGGATTTCTGGATCCAGGATCAGGAATACCGCGATCCGGAAACCGGCGAGATCCTCAATCGCGCCTCGCTCAACGAGGAACTGGAGAAGATCGAGAAACCGGCCGGCATCAGCAATCCGAAGGATTTCCGCAACGAAATCGTCAACTTCGTGTTGCGCGCCCGTGCCAACAATAACGGCAAGAATCCGAGCTGGCTGTCCTACGAGAAGCTGCGCGCGGTGATCGAGAAGAAGATGTTCTCCAACACCGAGGAGCTCCTGCCGGTCATCAGCTTCAATGCCAAGGCCAGCAAGGAAGATCAGCAGAAGCACAGCGACTTCGTGACCCGCATGGTCCAGCGCGGCTACACCGAGAAGCAGGTACGACTGCTGTCCGAGTGGTATTCACGGGTACGCAAGTCGCAGTAAGGCAGCCTGAGGCTGAACCCGCGACGACGCGCCAGCCGCGTCGTCGTGGTGTCCTGCAATAGCCCGGAGGGCCTGTATGAGCTATGTCATCGACCGGCGTCTAAACGGCAAGAACAAGAGCACGGTGAACCGCACGCGGTTTCTGCGGCGTTATCGTGAGCACATCAAGAAGGCGGTCGAGGAAGCCGTGAGCCGGCGCTCCATCACCGACATGGAACACGGCGAGCAGATCAGCATTCCTGCCCGCGACATCGACGAACCCGCCCTCTATCAGGGCAAGGGCGGCCGCCAGACCATCGTCCATCCGGGCAACAAGGAATTCGTCAGCGGCGAACGCATCGCCCGCCCCCAGGGCGGCGGCGGTGGTCAGGGCCAGGGCAAGGCCAGCAACAGTGGCGAAGGCATGGACGAATTCGCCTTCCAGATCACCCAGGACGAATTCCTCGACTTCATGTTCGAGGACCTGGAGCTGCCCAACCTGGTCAAGAAGCAGCTGACCGGCACCGATACCTTCAAGACGGTCCGCGCCGGCATCAGCAACGAGGGCAATCCTGCCCGCATCAATATCATCCGTACCCTGCGCGCCTCCCATGCGCGACGCATCGCCCTTTCCGGCGGCAGTCGCAACAAGCTGCGCGAAGCCAGGGCGGAGCTGGCGCGGCTGCGGGTGGAGGAACCCGACAACCTGGGCGACATCCAGGCACTGGAGGCCGAGATCGAGCGGCTGCGCGCGCGCATCGACAAGGTGCCCTTCCTCGACACCTTCGACCTCAAGTACAACCTGCTGTCCAAGCAACCCAGTCCCAGCTCCAAGGCGGTGATGTTCTGCCTGATGGACGTCTCCGGCTCCATGACCCAGGCCACCAAGGACATCGCCAAGCGGTTCTACATCCTGCTCTACCTGTTTCTCAAGCGTAACTACGAGCGCATCGAGGTGGTGTTCATCCGGCACCACACCAGTGCCAAGGAAGTGGACGAGGAAGAGTTCTTCTACTCCCGGGAGACCGGCGGCACCATCGTCTCCAGTGCCCTCAAGCTGATGCAGGAGGTCATGGCCGCGCGCTATCCGGTCAACGAGTGGAATCTCTATGCCGCCCAGGCCTCCGACGGCGACAACTGGAACGACGACTCGCCCCTCTGCCGGGAGATCCTGACCAAGCAGATCCTGCCGTTCATGCAGTACTACACCTATGTAGAGATCACCCCGCGCGAGCACCAGGCGTTGTGGTACGAATACGAGAACGTCCGCGGCGCCTTCCCGGATTCCTTCTCGCAGCAGCAGATCGTCTCGGCGGGGGATATCTATCCCGTGTTCCGCGAATTGTTCCAGCGGAGACTCTTGTCATGAAACGTGAGCCCATCTCCACCGGCTCGGAATGGACCTTCGAGCTGATCCAGACCTACGACCGGGAGATCGCCCGGATCGCCAAGCGCTATACGCTGGACACCTATCCCAACCAGATCGAGGTGATCACCGCCGAGCAGATGATGGATGCCTATGCCTCCGTCGGCATGCCCATCGGCTACAACCACTGGTCCTACGGCAAGCACTTCCTGCACACCGAGAAGCACTACAGCCGCGGCCAGATGGGCCTGGCCTACGAGATCGTGATCAATTCCGATCCCTGCATCGCCTACCTCATGGAAGAGAACACCATGACCATGCAGGCGCTGGTGATCGCCCATGCCTGCTACGGTCACAACAGCTTCTTCAAGGGCAACTACCTGTTCCGCACCTGGACCGATGCCAGCTCCATCATCGACTACCTGGTGTTCGCCAAGCAGTACATCACCCAGTGCGAGGAACGCCATGGCATCGATGCCGTGGAAGAACTGCTGGATTCCTGCCATGCGCTGATGAACTACGGGGTAGATCGCTACAAGCGGCCCTACCCCATCTCCGCCGCCGAGGAACGCCAGCGGCAGAAGGAGCGCGAAGAGCAGTTGCAGCGGCAAGTCAACGACCTCTGGCGGACCATTCCCAAGATGGCCGGCAAGGAGTCGCATGACGAAGGGGCGCGCTTCCCCAGCGAACCCCAGGAAAACATCCTCTATTTCGTGGAAAAGCACGCGCCGCTGCTGGAGCCCTGGCAGCGCGAGGTGATCCGCATCGTGCGCAAGATCGCCCAGTACTTCTATCCCCAGCGCCAGACCCAGGTGATGAACGAAGGCTGGGCCACCTTCTGGCACTACACCCTGCTCAACGATCTCTACGACGAGGGCCTGGTCACCGAAGGCTTCATGTTCGAATTCCTGCAATCTCACGCCGGGGTGATCTACCAGCCGGGCTTCGACAGTCCCTACTACAGTGGCATCAACCCCTATACCCTCGGCTTCGCCATGTTCCGCGACATCCGGCGCATCTGCGAGGACCCCACGGAAGAAGACCGCCGCTGGTTCCCCGACATCGCCGGCAGCGACTGGCTGGCCACCGTCACCTTTGCCATGAAGAGCTTCAAGGACGAAAGCTTCATCCTGCAGTACCTCTCGCCCAAGGTGATCCGCGACCTCAAGCTGTTCAGCATCCTCGATGACGACCAGCGCGACGAACTGGAGGTGGCGGCCATCCATGACGACTGCGGCTATCGTCTGATCCGCGAGCAACTCGCCGCCCAGTACAACCTGGGCAATCGCGAGCCCAATGTGCAGATCTGGAACGTGGACCGGCGTGGCGATCGTTCGCTCACCCTTCGCCACTTCCAGCATGACCGCAAGCCGCTGGGCAACTCCACGGACGAGGTGCTCAAGCACCTGCACCGGCTCTGGGGGTTCGACATCCGCCTGGAAAGCATGAGGGGCGAAGATGTCACCCACAGCTTCCAGGTTCCGCCCCGCCACGAGAGCCGCGACCATGACCGGCGTCTGGATCTGGCTTCGCCGATCTGAGCCGAGCCAGGCTTTCGGGCTATCCTAGGCCTCCGCAAGGAGGTCTTTTTCTATGCAAATCTACAAGGTGGGCGGCGCCGTGCGCGATCGCCTGCTCGGCCGACCGGTGACCGAAGTCGACTGGGTCGTGGTGGGCGCCACTGCCGAAGCCCTCGCTGCCCAGGGTTATCGTCCCGTGGGTGCCGACTTCCCGGTGTTCCTGCATCCCCGGACCGGTGAGGAATACGCCCTCGCCCGTACCGAACGCAAGAGCGGGCGCGGCTATGGCGGCTTCACCTTTCACGCCGCACCCGACGTCACCCTGGAACAGGATCTGATCCGCCGCGACCTGACCGTCAATGCCATGGCCGAAGACGACGATGGCCAGGTCATAGACCCCTATGGCGGGCGCGCGGATCTTCAGGCGCGCCTGTTGCGTCACGTCTCGCCGGCCTTCGCCGAAGATCCATTGCGCGTGGTGCGCGTCGCCCGTTTCGCCGCCCGCTATTGCAGCCTGGGTTTCCAGGTGGCGCCGGAAACGCTGCTGCTGATGCAGAAGATGGTCGCCAGCGGCGAACTGGATGCCCTGACCGCCGAGCGGTTGTGGAAGGAAATCTCGCGTGCCCTGCTCGAAGAGCGGCCCGATGTCTTCATTCGAGTGCTGCACGACTGCGGCGCCCTGACTGCGCTGCTGCCGGAGGTGGCTGCCGGGTTCACTGGCGAGCAGCCCGAACCGGGCGCCCGGGCATATGCCACCCTGCGCCAGAGCGCCGAGGTCCAGGCCTCGCTGAACGTACGCTGGGCCTGCCTGTTGCTGGACGTACCGGCAGAGCAGCACGCGGCCGTCAACGCCCGCCTCAAGGTCCCGCGCGACCCGGCCGAGTTGGCATTGCTGCTGGTACGTCACAGACCCACGGCCCTGCAGGCCCGGCAGCTGACGCCGGAGGCCTGGTTCGAACTGCTGCAGGGTTTCGATGTGCTGCGCCGTCCGGCGCGCTTCGAGGAATTCCTCCAGGCCTGCGCCTGTGCGGCGGCAGTCAGGACCGAAGAAGGCGAGCCACCGCTGGCCTTGCTGCGCCAAGCAGCCGAGGTGTTGCGTGGGGTCGAGGTCCAACCCCTGGTCGCCCAGGGCTTCAAGGGCGCGGCCCTCGGCGAGGCGCTCAAACAGGCCCGCATCGACGCCCTGGCCCAGCTTTCGTAGGTTGGCGCTGAGCACAGCGCAGCTCTTCCCTAGCGACCCTCTCCGTGAGGGAGAAGGGGTTGTCCGAGCGAAGCGGAGCCTGTGTTAGAGCCGTAGCGTGGAAAACGGCGCAGCCTTTTCCACTGGGGAGCCTTCGCGAGGCGTGTCCTCACCCCAGCCCTCTCCCAAAGGGAGAGGGGGGAAGAGCTCCCGTAGGTTGGGTTGAGCGCAGCGAAGCCTAACAACCGCCGCGCTATACCCGATCGGCGTTGAGCAGCGTCGCCGGTGTCAACTCGACATCCTTCCAGCGGAACGCCACCGGCCGCAACACCTGGGTGGTCTGGCCGCGCATCTCCTGCCACAGCTCATCGAGCCGGCGGCCGTTGTCCGGATGCCGCCGCTCGCCGGCCAGCAGGGCCAGCGGCCAGAGCACGAAGGCATTGCGCAGGATCTCGGCGCGCGGCAGGGTCAGGCCGGCGAACTCGCCGGTCAGGTCGCCATGCAGCAGGATGTCGATGTCCAGCGGCAGGCCCTGGCGATCCGGCGCATAGCGACCGCTGCGGGTTTCGATGGCCTTGAGTCTCTGACTCAGGGCCGCCGGGTCGAGCGCCGTGTCACCGGTCACCACCAGATTGAAGAAGGGCGCGCTGCGGATACCCACGGCTTCGCTTTCGAACACCGGCGAGCACTGCATGGCGGTCAGCAGCGTCGCGAGTTCATCCAGGGCCATGCCCAGGTGCTGCTCGCGCTGGATATTGCTGCCCAGCCCCAGATAGACCCGGGTCACGCCTGCCCCCGCTCGATCTCCACGCCCACGCCGCGGGCGGTCGGCACCGCGCCGGGCTTGGTGATGCGCAGGCGCAGCCAGGGCAGCTTGAATTCCGCCTGCAACAGCGCAGCCAGGCGCTCGGCAAAGGTTTCCACCAGCTCGAAGGCGGTCTCGTGGGCGAAGGCGGTGATGCGCTCGGCCACCGCCGCATAGTTCAGGGTGTGTTCGAGTTCGTCGTTCGCCGCCGCCGCGCGGATATCCCAGCCCATGGCGAGATCGATGCGCAGGCACTGGCGGATGTCACGCTCCCAGTCATACACCCCTATCACGGTGTCAACCTCGAGTCCCTCGATGAAAACCTTATCCACTGCCTTTGCCTCGCACCTTTGCCGTGCTCTGTGTGATCGTCGCCGCCGGCCTATCGTCGGGCGGCGGGCTGTCGGTAGAATCGAGCCTTCTCCTGGCGCGGAACCCTACCATGTTCTGGCTGCTGCTCCTGCTGGCCTATCTGCTGGGCTCGCTGTCCTTCGCCGTACTGCTCAGTCGCCTGTTCGGCACCCGCGACCCGCGTCACGACGGCTCCGGCAATCCCGGCGCCAGCAACATGCTGCGCCTGGCCGGGCGCAAGCTGGCGCTGCTGACCCTCGCCGGCGACCTGAGCAAGAGTCTGATTCCCGTGCTCATCGCCGAGCAGCTGGGGCTCTCGCCCCTGCAGCAGGCCTGGATCGGGCTGGCCGCCGTGGTCGGCCACCTCTATCCGCTGTACTTCCATTTCCGCGGTGGCAAGGGCGTCGCCACCGCGGCCGGGCTGCTGCTCGGCCTCTATCCACCGGCGGCCCTGCTGGGTCTGGTGCTCTGGGCTGCGGTGTTCGCCAGCCTGAGGATCGCCTCCCTGGCATCGCTGATCGCCGTGCTCGGCATCCTGCCGCTGTTCGCCTGGCAACGTGCGGATCTGCTGGCGCCCATGCTGCTGCTCGCCCTGCTCATCCTGATTCGCCACCGGCACAATCTGCGCGCCCTGCGCCAGGGGACCGAGCGTCATTTTTGACCCTGGCGCCGCCCGGGGATTACCCGGCGACGCCCTCCGCCCGTCTCAGAGCGCCGCCAACTGCTCCATGGGCCAGCGTGCCTTGACGGCGATGGCCGGACCTTCCTGCTGGCCGGCCAGCAGGCGCTGGCAACCGGCGTAGGCGATCATGGCGCCGTTGTCGGTGCAGAAGCGCGGCCGCGCATAGAAGACCTGGCCGCCCAGTTCGCCGAGCATCTGCTCCAGGTTCTGCCGCAGCGCCCGGTTG
Source organism: Pseudomonas sp. BAV 4579 (assembly GCF_009765395.1). NCBI lineage: Bacteria > Pseudomonadati > Pseudomonadota > Gammaproteobacteria > Pseudomonadales > Pseudomonadaceae > Pseudomonas > Pseudomonas sp. BAV 4579. Next base: position 69,415 of record NZ_WHOV01000003.1, read on the forward strand.
GCACTGACGCCCCCGGCGATCACCAGCGACTTGAGCCCGGTCTGCTTCAGCGCGCGCTTGCACTTGATCGCCAGGGTCTCGACCACCGCCGTCTGGAAGGCCAGGGCGATGTCGCAGCGGGTCTGCTCGCTGTCGCCACCGGCCGCCCGGCAGCGCTGCCAAGTGGTGAGGGTAAAGGTCTTGAGGCCGCTGAAGCTGAAGTCCAGGCCGGGCCGATCGGTCATGGGCCGCGGAAAGACGAACCGCCCCACGACGCCACGCTCGGCCAGGCGGGCGATCTCCGGTCCACCGGGATAGCTCAGGCCCAGCAGCTTGGCGGTCTTGTCGAAGGCCTCGCCGGCGGCATCGTCCAGGGACTCGCCCAGCACGCTGTAGCGGCCGATGCCATCGACCCGCACCAGCTGGGTATGGCCACCGGACACCAGCAGGGCGACGAAGGGGAATTGCGGCGGCTGCTCTTCGAGCATGGGCGCCAGCAGATGACCTTCCATATGGTGGACGCCCAGGGCAGGCACGCCCCAGGCCAGCGCCAGCGCCTGGGCGCAGGCCGCACCCACCAGCAGGGCGCCGACCAGGCCGGGGCCGGCGGTATAGGCGATGGCGTCCACGTCCGCGGGACGGCTGCCCGCCTCTTCCAGCACTTCGCGGATCAGCGGCAGCATGCGCTTGACGTGATCGCGCGAGGCCAGCTCCGGTACCACGCCACCGTAGACGCGATGCAGATCGATCTGGCTGAACAGCGCATCGGCCAGCAGGCCGCGCTCGCTGTCGTAGAGGGCGACGCCGGTTTCATCGCAGGACGTTTCCAGTCCCAGAACACGCATGGAGATAAGCCTTCGAGGGTATAGAATGTCAGGCTGCGCATGATAAGCGCCGCTTCCAGCACCGACCAGCGCTTTTCGTCCGCCGGGGGTTGGCAGCGGGGCAGTTGAAGCGTTACTATCCGCAACCCTTAAAAACCGACGCTTCCCGTGCCCTTTTGCCGCTAGCGTTGGATTAAACCTCGGTAAATTTGAAGGTACGACCTGGATGCCCAACGTCAAAGTCAAAGAAAACGAACCCTTCGACGTAGCGCTGCGTCGTTTCAAGCGTTCCTGCGAGAAGGCCGGTGTACTGGCCGAAGTTCGTAGCCGCGAGTTCTACGAAAAGCCCACCGCCGAGCGCAAGCGTAAAGCTGCCGCCGCGGTCAAGCGCCACGCCAAGAAAGTACAGCGCGAGCAGCGCCGTCGCGAGCGTCTGTACTGAGTTACAGCGCTTCTCTGGCGTCATCAAACAACCCGACCTCTGGTCGGGTTGTTTGTTTCTGGCCTTCCCGCTTCGCCCAGGCGCCCGCTGGCGCTAGACTCTCCTCCTGGCCATCTGGCCTGCCTCACCCTCCGCTCTTCGCTCCTCTATCCAGACGCTGACCATGGCCGGACTCATCCCGCAAGGCTTCATCGACGACCTGCTCAACCGCACCGACATCGTCGAAGTGGTGGGCGCACGGGTGAAGCTCAAGAAGGCCGGCAAGAACTGGATGGCCTGCTGCCCCTTCCATAACGAGAAGACGCCCTCCTTCAGCGTCAGCCCCGACAAGCAGTTCTACTACTGCTTCGGCTGCGGCGCCGGCGGCAACGCCCTGGGCTTCATCATGGACCACGACAACCTCGAATTTCCCGAGGCAGTCGAGGAACTGGCCAAGAAGGCCGGCGTGGACGTGCCGCGCGAGGAAAGCGGCGGTCGGCGCAAGCCGCGGCAACCCACCGACTCGCCGCTCTATCCGCTGCTGGCCGCGGCCGCCGAATTCTATCGCCTGGCGCTGCGCAACCATCCCAAGCGCCAGGCGGCGGTGGACTACCTGAAGAAGCGCGGCCTCACCGGCGAGATTGCCCGCGACTTCGGCCTGGGCTTCGCCCCGCCAGGCTGGGACAACCTGGGCAAGCACCTGGGCGGCGACGACCTGCAGCAGAAAGCCATGCTCGACGCCGGCCTGCTGGTGGAGAACGCCGAGAGCGGCAAGCGCTACGATCGCTTTCGCGACCGGGTCATCTTCCCGATCCGCGACAGCCGGGGCCGGGTGATCGCCTTTGGTGGTCGGGTGCTGGGCGACGACAAGCCCAAGTACCTCAACTCGCCGGAAACCCCGGTCTTCCACAAGGGCCAGGAACTCTACGGCCTGTTCGAGGCACGCAAGCACAACCGCGACCTGGACGAGATCCTCGTCGTGGAAGGCTACATGGACGTCATCGCCCTGGCCCAGCAGGGCATCCGCAACGTCGTGGCCACCCTGGGCACCGCCACCAGCGAAGAGCACATCAAGCGGCTGTTTCGCATCGTGCCGAGCATCCTGTTCTGCTTCGACGGCGACCAGGCCGGCCGCAGCGCCGCCTGGCGCGCGCTGGAATCGGCCCTGCCGGTGCTCAAGGACGGCTTCCGGGTGCGCTTCCTGTTCCTGCCCGAAGGCGAGGACCCCGACACCCTGGTGCGCGCCGAGGGGGCGGATGCCTTCCAGGCGCGCTTCGTCCAGCAGGCCCAGCCGCTGGCCGAGTATTTCTTCCAGCAACTGATGATCGAAGCGGACCCGGCCACCCTGGAAGGCAAGGCGCACCTGGCCACTCTGGCGGCGCCGTTGATCGAGAAGATTCCCGGCAACAACCTGCGCCTGCTGATGCGCCAGCGCCTGAGCGAACTCACCGGTCTCGGCAACGACGCCCTAAGCCAGCTGGCACCGTCCGCACCGGCGCAGGATGCACCACCCATGGACTATGGCGACTACGCCTACGCCCATGCCGAGGAAGCGCCGGCGCAGCAGCAGTGGACGCCACGCCGCGAGGGCAAGGGCGGGCGCGATGGCAAGGGCTGGAAAAAGGATTTCAACGGCAAGGGCGGCGGCGAACGAGCACCCCGCCAGCCACCGGTCAAGGTGGAGACCCCGGTGCTGGCCGCGCTGCGCAGCCTGCTGCACCACCCGAATCTGGCCCAGGCGGTACAGGACGCCCGCAACCTGGCCGAGGAAAGCGATCAGTACGCCCAGCTGCTGGTCGCCCTGGTCGAGGCGCTGCAGAAGAAGCCGGGACAGAGCACCCTGGCGCTCATCGCCCGCTGGCACGGCACCGAACAGGGGCGACTGCTGCGCGCCCTGGCGGAAAAAGAGTGGCTGATTGCCGGCGACAACCTTGAACAACAGTTTTTCGACACCATAACGAGGTTAGCCGCCAGCCAGCGTGATCGCTCGCTGGAGCAACTCCTACGCAAGGCGCGACAGAGCGAACTGAGCTCCGAAGACAAGGACCGCCTACGCGAACTCCTCAGCCGTCCGGCGGGGTCCGTGACCTAACTGGCACGACCACCGTCTAACCGGCTATAATGTTCAGCTATTTTTGCCCGCCTAAGCCTTCAGTGGAAGGGTACCTATGTCCGGAAAAGCGCAACAGCAATCCCGTCTGAAAGAATTGATCGCCCGCGGTCGTGAGCAGGGTTACCTGACTTACGCGGAGGTCAATGACCACCTACCGGAGGATATTTCAGATCCGGAACAGGTGGAAGACATCATCCGCATGATCAATGACATGGGGATCAACGTATTCGAGACCGCGCCGGACGCTGATGCCCTGCTGCTGGCGGAAACCGATACCGACGAAGCCGCCGCCGAAGAAGCCGCCGCCGCCCTGGCCGCGGTGGAAAGCGATGTCGGCCGTACCACCGACCCGGTGCGCATGTACATGCGTGAAATGGGTACCGTGGAACTGCTGACCCGCGAAGGTGAGATCGAGATCGCCAAGCGCATCGAGGAAGGCATCCGCGAAGTCATGGGCGCCATCGCCCAGTTCCCGGGCACCGTCGACTACATCCTCAGCGAATACACCCGCGTCACCACCGAAGGCGGTCGCCTGTCCGACGTCCTCGCCGGCTACATCGATCCCGACGACGGCAGCCTGCCGAACGAGAGCGAGGTCCTGCCCGTCCCGAACAAGGCCACCGATGCCAAGGCCGTGGACGACGAGAAGGACGACGAGGAAGAGAGCGACGACGCCGACGAGGAAGAAGGCGACGGCGGTCCGGATCCGGAAGAGGCTCGCCTGCGTTTCGGCGCGGTCGCCGAGCAGCTGGAAAAGACCAAGAAGGTGCTGAAGAAGCACGGCCGCGACAACGACCACGCCGTGGAAGAATTCGTCGCCCTGGGCCTGCTGTTCTCGCCGATCAAGCTGGTGCCCAAGCAGTACGAAGCCCTGGTGATCCGCGTGCGCGAATCCCTGGAGCGGGTGCGTGGCCTCGAGCGCGCCATCATGCAGCTCGCCGTGCGCGATGCGCGCATGCCGCGTGCCGATTTCCTGCGCCACTTCCCCGGCAACGAGACCAACACCGAATGGACCGCCGGCCTGCTCAAGGGCAAGCCCAAGTACGCCGAAGGTCTCGAGCGCTTCCAGGCCGACATCAAGGCCAAGCAGGCCCAGCTGGCCGAGCTGGAGCGTGACTACGAGCTGAAAGTCTCGCAGATCAAGGACATCAACCGCGCCATGTCCATCGGCGAGGCCAAGGCTCGCCGCGCCAAGAAGGAAATGGTCGAGGCGAACCTGCGCCTGGTGATCTCCATCGCCAAGAAGTACACCAACCGTGGTCTGCAATTCCTCGATCTGATCCAGGAAGGCAACATCGGCCTGATGAAGGCGGTGGACAAGTTCGAATACCGTCGTGGCTACAAGTTCTCCACCTATGCCACATGGTGGATTCGTCAGGCCATCACCCGCTCCATCGCCGACCAGGCGCGCACCATCCGGATTCCGGTGCACATGATCGAGACGATCAACAAGCTGAACCGGATCTCCCGCCAGATGCTGCAGGAGATGGGTCGCGAGCCGACCCCGGAAGAGCTGGGCGAGCGTATGGAGATGCCCGAGGACAAGATCCGCAAGGTGCTCAAGATCGCCAAGGAGCCGATCTCCATGGAGACGCCCATCGGCGACGACGAGGATTCGCACCTGGGCGATTTCATCGAGGACAGCTCCATGCAGTCCCCGATCGAAGTGGCCACCAGCGAAAGCCTCAAGGAAGCCACGCGCGACGTGCTCTCCGGCCTCACCGCCCGTGAAGCCAAGGTCCTGCGCATGCGTTTCGGCATCGACATGAACACCGACCACACCCTCGAGGAAGTGGGCAAGCAGTTCGACGTCACCCGCGAGCGTATCCGCCAGATCGAAGCCAAGGCCCTGCGCAAGCTGCGCCACCCGTCCCGCAGCGAGCACCTGCGCTCCTTCCTCGACGAGTAAGGCGCCCACGCTGCACCAGAAACCGGAGCCCAGGCTCCGGTTTTTTTATGCCCGACAAGGGTTTGGCGATCCCCGCCACCCCCGGTATACTCCACCGCGCTATAGGGCCTATAGCTCAGTTGGTTAGAGCAGAGGACTCATAATCCTTTGGTCCACGGTTCAAGTCCGTGTGGGCCCACCACCTTTCAGGAGCCGCGCGTTGCGCGGCTTTTTTGTGCCTGGGATTTGGGGCCTTCGCCCTGCCTTTCCGAGTCCTCGTGCTTTAGCCGAACGTCTGCACGAAGGGCGCAGCGCTGTGCCGGATGGCAGCGACAATCTGTGGCGCCTGATTGCAAAGCTCAGTCGAACGCTGCAGTACCCGCTCCAGCGCTTCCAGCTGAGAGCGAATCACCTCGGCCGGTCGCGCCACATCGCAGACATCCGCAAAATCCAGCAAACCCTGACGCGAGGCGAACAGCGACTTGTTGCGAATCAATTCCAGCGCCAGCACATCTTCGGGAAGGTAGGCGGTGGTGTTGACGATGTCGTAGGCGGGCGCCAGCCGTGCATCGCGCTGGGTAGGGTCGGCATAGAGCAAGCCGAAGTTCTTCAGATGCGCATCGCCATTGCCGAGGATGCAGCTCAGGCTCACCGTGGCGAAGAGTTGCGCCAGCGAAGAGCGGACATGTTCGGGCGCGCAGAACAGGCGGATGGCCTTGGCGATCGCCGAATAGCTCTTGCTGTACTTCTGCTCCGCTGCCAGCCCCATCAGGGCAGCCATATCTTCGAAGCCGAGAGGTTCAAGATGTTCGTCGCGGTCGAACCGGCGCATGACGAAGAGCTTGGCGTTGCTGGAGAGATGGAACTCGGGCACCGGGATACCGTCCTCTCGCGCCACGGCCATGCAGAGGTATTCGTTGATCGCCAGGCCCGGAAATTCGTCTCGACCGCTCTTGATGATCAACTCGGCGGTTCTCGAGGTGAAGCGGGCATCCCCCCGCTCGGGCACCAGCACCTTGGGCTGTACGCCGGAGATACCGGCGCGCAGGATGTAGCGATCCACCAATTCGACGAACAGGTCTTCCGTGCCATCCCAGGCGAGAATCTCGCTGAGCCGTTCGCCTGGAAAGCGCTGGCGTTCCAGCAGTGTATCGATCTCGGGCGATGTCACCGTCACGCGACCGATGGGCGAACTACTGCCCGTCAGGGCCAGCAGAGCCATGGGATCCAGAGGTACCAGCTTGGCCAACCTGTTGCGTAGCTGCTCCAGTACATAGCCTTCCGGCAAATTCATCTGGAAGATCGGATGCAGTTCGCGACGGCGATAGTCATCCAGGCGCACCGGCATCAGCAGGCTGATGGCAGCCCTTGCCGAAGCACCGTCCTGGTAGCGGAACAGGTAGTCGCCATCCTGAGCCATGAGCGCTCCGCTTTCGCCTGCAGGGGTTGCGACGCGCAGCCGGGTCTTCATCAGTCGAATACCCCTTGAATCTCGTCCAAGGTCGGCAAGGCGGCAGGGACTATTGCCAGCTCGCAATCCAGGGCTGCGAGCGCTCGTGCGTAGGCTGCCATGCCGACACGGGAGTCTCCTCGCTCCACGGCGATAATCTTTTGGCGGGTAAGGCCTGCCAGTTCGGCAAGACTCGCTTGCGTAAGGCCTCGATTGAGGCGCCGGTGGCGGAGTTGGTTGCCCAAACGCTGACTGATCAGCTCGCTATCCATGTTCTGCATACGTAACAAAGTCGATGATTTGTAACGTATACGAAACCTGATGCTCCAGGTAAAGCCAATTCTATCGTTGTATCAAATCGTGCCTTTTGAAAGCGCCTGATGGTCGCTAGGTGTCATCACCTGAATGGCTAGACGTGCAGCAACGCCAACATCCCAACCGCCACTCCTCCCCCCGCCACCCCATACACCGCCGCCTACAGCCAGCGTCGCCGGGTCAGCAGGGTGATGGCGGCCAGGGAGATGGCCACCTGCATCAGCATGGTGGCCTGGGCCCAGCGGTGGTGGCGGTGGAGCTGGGTTTCGCTCAGGGCTTCGTTGGCATCGACCTTGGCCTCCAGGGCTTCGGCCTTGGTGCGGATCTCGGCCTTCTGCTGGGCGTAGCGCTGGCTGTCCTGGGTGAAGCGCTGGGCGGTGTCGGGGTTGGTCGCGAGGGCAGCGCCCAAATCGGCAAGGTTCTGCTTTTCGCCCTTGGCCTGGTAGTAACCCCATTGGTTGGCGGCTTCGGTCTTGGCGATGGCTTCTTCGTTCTTGTAGTAGAGCGCCAGGCTCTCGGCGTTGCCGCCCTGGTAGGCGCAGAGGGCGCCTAGCGTCGCCAGGATGGCGGTGGTGATGGCGATGCGGCCGGTGAGGCTATCACGGCAATGGGCGCCGTGGGCGGCATGTTCCACCTCGTGGTCGTGGGGGCCGTGAACTTCGTATTCGCTGGACAAGACTCAGCTCCGCTGCGGATTCCTGCGGCGAGGCTAGCCCAGTCGGCTTAAGGCCTTCTTAAGACTGGGGCAGCCGCGCCTGCAGCCAGCGGCGCAGGGGACCGGCCACCCAGCGCTGCATGGCCAGGCCGAGCAGGACGATAAGCACCAGGTGCAGAGGCAGCATCCAGCCGGGTATGGGGATGGGCAGGGCCAGCACTTCGCCGACGTCCTCCGCCAGGTCTTCCAGGCTGTCGCCGGCCAGGTGCATCCAGCCCAGCAGGGTGCGGGTCCAGGGTTCGAGCACGCCGATCAGCGGGGTGTGGACGGCGAAGATGCACAGCGAGGCCTCGCCGAGGCGCTGGGCCAGGCGGCGCACGCCGGCGCGGCCGGGTTCGCCGAAGGTGGCGCAGGCCAGCAGCACCGCGGCCTGGAAGGGCGTCAGCAGGCCATTGTGGACCAGGTAGAACCAGCGGCGGCCATCGCCTTCCAGCAACAGGGCGCCCAGCCACAGGCCGGTCAGGCCGAACAGCAGCAGCGGCACCCGCAGGCGCTGGGTCGTCTCGGCCACCCAGGGCTCCTGCACGGCGCGATAGAGCAGGATGCCGAGCAGGAATTCCGGCAGGCGGATCAGCGGATTGCGGTGGATGACGCCCACCGTCACGGTATCGAAGGCCTGGGCCCAGGTGGCCACCAGCGGGCCGAGCAGATAGAGCCCCCAGAGCACGGCGGCAGCCAGGGCCCAGCGGCGCAGGCGCATCAGTCGCGGGCCGAGCAGCGGGAACAGCAGGTAGAAGAACAGCAGCGCCGAGATCGACCAGGCGGCGCCGTTGAGCCAGAGAAAGCGCGGTTCCCAGGATTGCAGCAGGAGCAGTTGCAGGAGCACGTGGGTGGTGGCGGCGAGCCAGGACAGCGGCAGCATCTCGTCCAGTGCGCTGCCCTCCTCCAGCTGCAGATAGGGATGCTGGTTGTAGTAGACCGGCACCCCGTGTTCCAGCCAGGAATCCTGGGACAGCCAGTAGGACAGCCCCAGCGCGACCAGCAGGGTCAGCAGGTGGATGGGATAGAGGTTGCACAGCCGCCGCAGGACGAAGCCACGGGAGCTGCCCTTGAGCGCGCCCTGGCGATCCAGACTGACGTGGGCCAGCAGGAAACCGGAGAGCAGGAAGAAGGTGCTGGTGGCGAAGAAGCCCATGCCGGCCAGGCGGCGGAAGGCATCCGGCAGATCGCTGTAGAGCCCGCCCAGGTGGTAGACGACCATGTACAGCGCCATGAGGAATCTCAGCCATTCCAGGCCGTAGTAACGGGCGGTGGGGCGGCTTGCGGTTGAAGAGGTCATGGCGGCGGTTTACGGCGGATAGGATCTGATTATAAGCCGCCTGGGCGGGAGCCCTGCCGATGCTCATGACAAAAGCATGACAACCGGTTTCCCGAGGTTACCCGGCGCCGCTCAGGACGCCGCCGTCCGGCAGTCCGGCGGCCTCTTGAACCGGGACCGCTTCAGCCGGCGAAGGCAGGCTCCGGCAACCCCTGCACGCCTGGGTCCAGGGCGAACAGTCCACCCGCCAGCGGCTGATCGCTCAGATCGCCACCCGGACGGATGGAGGTCACGAACAGGGTGTCCAGGTTGCGTCCGCCAAAGGCGCACATGGCCGGCTTCCTGACCGGCACGGCCAGGGAGCGATCGAGGCGGCCGTCGGGCGTGAAGCGATGGATCAGACCGGCATCGTTGCCGCAGATCCAGTAGCAGCCGTCGACATCCACAGCAGCGCCATCGGGCCGGCCGGGATAGGCGTTCATGTCGACGAATAGCCGCCGGTTGCCGGGTGTGCCCGAGTCGGGATCGTAGTCGAACGCCCAGATCAGCTGGCGGCTGGGATGGGAGTCGGACAGATAGAGGGTGCGACCATCGGGGCTCAGGGCCAGGCCGTTGGGCACGATGAGGTCGTCCAGCAGCAGCCGGGCGCCCTCGCCGGCCGCATGGCTGTAGAGGCGCCCAGCCGGGACGCCCTGCGCCATGTCCTGCACCATGGTGCCCACCAGGAAGCGACCCTGGCGATCGCAGCGACCGTCATTGCATCGCATCACCGGCTGGGCATGGTCGAGAGCGACCAGGCACTCGCCGCTGAGTTGGCCGGACGCCTTGGCCTGCAGGGCGAAGAGGCCGCTTTCCAGACCGGCGAGCCAGCCACCACCCTCACGGGCAGCGATGCAGGCGAGCATTTCCGGTGCGCTCCAGCTGTCCAGGGCGCCCGTCGGGGTCCAGCGGTGCAGCCGTTTGGCCGGGATATCGACCCAGTAGAGCGCCTGCTCGGCAACGTGCCAGACCGGGCACTCGCCAGTGGCGTTGCGGGCATCGACGAGCAATTCGGCAGTCATGGCGGCCCTCCTCAGTCGTCGAAGGGACCGGTGGCGACGAAGGCACCACCCTGGTAGACCATCGACGGATCGTCCGCCGCCGGCATGGGCTGGGCCTCGACCTTGGCGCGGAATTGCTCGGAGTTGTCCTTGGGCTGGAAGCCCAGGTGTGCGGCCAGGCGGTTGTCCCACCAGCTGTCGCGGTTGTCGGAGGCACCATAGACGATGGTGTGGCCGACGTCCGGGGTGGTCAGGCTGCGCAGGATGAGGTCGGTCAGGTCTTCGTAACTCAGCCAGGTGGCGAGCATGCGGCGATTCTGCGCCTCGGGGAAGGAGGAGCCGATGCGAATGCTCACCGTCTCGATGCCGTAGCGATCGAAATAGAAGGTCGCCAGGTCTTCGCCAAAGGCCTTGGACAGGCCGTAGTAGCTGTCCGGACGCTGGGGCACGCTGGCGTCGATGCGCTGGTCCTGGCGATAGAAGCCGATGACATGGTTGGAGCTGGCGAAGACGATGCGCTTCACCCCATGGCGCCGCGCGGCCTCGTAGAGATTGAAGGTGCCGCGGATGTTGGCTTCGAGGATGGGTTCGAAGGCGTGCTCGGTGGAGATGCCGCCGAAATGCAGGATGCCATCGACGCCGTCCACCAGGGCATGGACGCCAGCCTTGTCCGCCAGGTCGCAGGTCACCACCTCTTCCGCTGGTCCCTGGGCCGCATCCATCGGCGCGATGTCGGACAGCCGCAGGATCTCGGCATGGGCCTTGAGCCGCTGGCGCAGCTCCTTGCCCAGGCCGCCGGCAGCGCCGGTCAGCAACAGACGGTGGAAAGGTGATGAGGAGACTTCGGACATGAGCGGGCGCCTTCTTATGGAGTTATCTGGCAAGAGGTACGACATCCCACCTCTTTTCGCGATTCTCGCGGGCGCCTGGGGTCCTGTCAATGCTGCCTAGGTCGGCAGGCAAGGCAGTCGCAGGCGGAAGGTCGCACCCTGCCCGGCGATGCTTTCCACGTGCAGGCTGCCATGGTGCGCCTTGACGATCTGGTCGGCGATATAGAGGCCCAGGCCCAGGCCGGCGATGTTCTCGGTGCCACTGGCGCGCTCGAACTGACGGAAGATCAGCGCCTGGTGCTCCACCGGGATGCCGATGCCGTGGTCCTTGACGCTCAGCTCCACGTCGGCGCCATCGCTGCGCAGGGAGATCTCCACCGGCCGCCCGGCGCCGTATCTCATGGCGTTGGTCAGCAGGTTGGTGATCACCTGCTCGATGCGGAATTCATCCCAGTAGCCAGGCGCCGGGCCTTCCGCGTGCAGCTCCACCGGGCAACCGGCGGCGGCGAATTGCGAGGCGAAGCTGTCGACCACGGTGTTGACCAGGGCGGCGAGATCGCACTGCGAGGGGCGGATGGACAGCTTGCCGGTGCGGATGCGCGAGATATCGAGCATGTCGTCGATCAGGTGCACCAGGCGCTGGATCTGCCGCTCGTCGCGCTCGGCCATGCCGGCCAGCTTGTCGGGGGTGAAGGCCTCCAGCTTGCCCTTGTCCAGGTACATGCGGCGCAGCTGGGCTTCGAGCATCAGGGTATTGAGCGGCGTCTTGAGTTCGTGGGAGACCATGGACATGAAATCGTCGCGGGTACGGACCGCCTGCTGCAGCTCGACCTGGGTCTGGCGCAACTCGGTGAGCAGGATTTCCTGCTCCTGGCGACTCTGCTCCAGGGCCACCAGTTGCTCGGCCAGGCGCTTGCGGTGCCAGTAGAGGTCGACGAAGACCCGGGTCTTGCTCTTGACCGCATGGACATCGAGAGGCTTGTGCAGGAAGTCCACCGCACCGCTCTCGTAGCCCTTGAAGGCGTAGTTGAGGTCGCGGCCGGCGGCGCTGACAAAGACGATGGGGATGTGCCGGGTCTTTTCCAGGCCGCGCATCATCTCCGCCAGTTCGAAGCCGTTCATGCCCGGCATCTGCACATCGAGGATCGCCAGGGCGAATTCGTGCATCAGCAGGAGCTCCAGCGCGGCCTCGGCGGAGCTGGCCTGGAAGATCTCCAGCGCCTCGCTGCGCAGCAGGGCTTCCAGTGCCAGAAGATTTTCCGGCAGGTCGTCTACGAGCAGGAGCTTCGCCTGTTCGACGGGTACTTCAGCCATGGTCGCGTTCCAGCTCGATGAGCAATAGATGGATGCCCGGCACATCCAGCACGAAATCCGGGTGGAATCTCTTCAGCGCCGCCTCGGGCATGGTCGGCACCTCGGCCGATTGCGGCGACTGGACGACGGTGACCGCTCCATTCTGAGCCAGGGCGTGCAGGCCGCTGGCGCCGTCTTGGTTGGCGCCGGTGAGCAGGATGCCGCAGACCTGCTCGCCCAGGGCATCGGCCGCACTTTCGAACAAGACATCGATGGACGGCCGGGAAAACTGCACCGGCTCGTCACGCGACAGCGACAGGGTGAAGTCGTCCTCCACCAGAAGGTGATAACCCGGCGGCGCGAAATACAGGGTGCCGGGCAGTATAGCGTCCTTGTCCTCGGCTTCGCGTACCCGCAAGGCCAGTCGCTGCTGAAACAGCTCGGCCAGGCGCGAATTGCGATCGTCCGGCAGGTGCAGCACCACCGCCAGCGGCAGGCGATAGCTGGCCGGCAGGGTCGAGAGCAGGCGCAGCAGCGCCTGCAGCCCGCCGGCAGAGGCTCCGATGACGATGAGGCGCAACGGTTTCAGGGGCGGGAACATGCTAGAGCCTGCGGAACAGCCGTTCCTGCTTCACCACCGGCTCGAAGTGGCTTGCATAGGCGGAGAAGTCCAGCGACTCCTTGCTGCCCAGGCCGAGAAAGCCGCGGTGGCTGAGGGACTCGTGGAACAGGCCGAGCGCCCGATTCTGCAGATTCTTGTTGAAGTAGATGAGCACATTGCGGCAGGACACCAGCTGCGTCTCGGAAAAGACGCTGTCGGTGGCCAGGCTGTGGTCGGCGAAGGTCACGTTGGCGATCAGCGACTTGTCGAACAGGGCGCCGTCGTAGGCCGCGGTGTAATAGTCGGAAAAGGCCCGGGTGCCGCCGGCCTTCTGGTAGCTGGCGGTGTAGGCGCGCATCCGCTCCAGCGGAAAGATGCCCTGGCGAGCCTTTTCCATGGAGCGCGGATTGATGTCGGTGGCATAGAAGAGCGTACGGTCGAGCAGCCCTTCCTCCTGGAACAGGATGGCCATGGAGAAGACTTCCTCGCCGGTGCTGCAGCCGGCGATCCATACCTTGAGCGAGGGATAGGTACGCAAGACCGGCACCACCTGCTGGCGCAGGGTGAGGAAGTAGCCCGGATCGCGAAACATCTCGCTGACCGGGATGGTGATGAATTGCAGCAGCTCGGCGAACAGCGCCGGATCGCGCAGGACCCGCTCCTGCAGCATAGAGATGCTCGGGCAGTCGAAGCGCGTCAGCGCCTGCAGCACCCGCCGCTTGAGCGAGGCCTTGGAGTAATTGCGGAAGTCGTGGCTGTATCTCAGGAAGATGCCTTCCAGCAGCAACCTCAGCTCGATGTCCTGCAGCCGTTCGCTCATGACCTACAGCCGCTCCAGCGACGGCATCCAGACACGGATCAGCGAGAACAGCCGGTCCAGGTCGATGGGCTTGGCCAGGTAGTCGCTGGCGCCGGCGGCGAGGCAGCGCTCCTGGTCATCCTTCATGGCCTTGGCGGTGATGGCGATGATCGGCAGCTTCTTCATGTGCGGCCGCTTGCGGATCTCGCGCATGGCTTCGTAGCCGTCCATCATCGGCATCATGATGTCCATCAGCACCAGGTCGATGGTGTCGCTGTTGTCGAGCTTCTCCAGCGCTTCCAGGCCGTTGCGGGCGATCTCCACCTTGGCGCCCTTCTGCTCCAGGGCACTGGTGAGGGCGAAGATGTTGCGCACGTCGTCGTCCACCAGCAGCAGGGTACGGCCGTCGAAGGCCTTTTCGCGGCTGCGGGCGCTTTCCAGCATGCGCTGGCGATCGAGCGGCATGTCGGCCTCGATCTTGTGCAGGAACAGGGTCACTTCGTCGAGCAGCCGCTCCGGCGAGCGCGCGCCCTTGATGATGATGGAACGCGAATACTTGAGCAGCGCCGCTTCTTCGTCGCGGGTCAGGCTGCGACCGGTGTAGACGATCACCGGCGGGAAGGAGCAGATGTCTTCGCTGGCCATGCGCTGCAGCAGCTCGCCCCCTTCCATGTCGGGCAGCTTGAGGTCGATGACCATGCAGTCGTAGACCTCGTCGCGCAGCAGTTCCAGGGCCTGACTGCCCATCTCCACGGCGGTGATCTCCACGTCCACGTCGCCGATCAGCTTGGCGATGCTGTCACGCTGCAGGGCGTCGTCTTCCACCAGCAGCACCCGCTTGATGCCGGCGGCGAACTTGGCTTCCAGCCGGGTGAAGGCCTCGCGCAATTCGTCGCGGGTGGTGGGCTTGATGGCGTAGCCGACCGCGCCCATGTGCATCGCGGTCTCGATGCGATCCGAGGCCGAGACCACGTGCACCGGGATGTGCCGGGTCAGGGGATTTTCCTTGAGGCGCTCCAGCACCGTGAGGCCGGAATGATCCGGCAGTCCCATGTCCAGCAGGATGGCGTCGGGACGGTATTCCAGTGCCGCGGCGAAGCCTTCCTCGGCGCGGTGGGCGATCAGGCAGCTGTACTTCAGCTCGTGGGCCAGATCGAAGAGGATCTGCGCGAAGGGCACCTCGTCCTCGATCACCAGCACTCGACGATCCGGATAGGGCCAGCTATCCCGGTCGTCAGCGAAGGCAGCTGCCACAGGCGCCGCTGCCTCGGTGACCGGCGGCGCTGCGGACGGACGCGGGGTAGCGGCCAGGGTGGCGAGAGGCGCAGGTGCTGCAACCGGCATGGTGGCTTGCGCCGGGGCCATGATCGGCGTCACCGGCAGACCGGGCGCGGCGGCTTCCTGGTACTCCAGCGGCAGGCGCAGGGTGAAGGTACTGCCCTCGCCCGGCTGGCTGGTGACGCTCAGGGCGCCACCCAGCAGCAGCGCCAGGTCGCGGGAAATCGATAACCCCAGACCGGTGCCGCCGTAGCGACGGGTGATGGCGCCGTCCGCCTGGCGGAAGGCCTCGAAGATCAGCTCCTGCTGCTCGGCGGCGATGCCGATGCCGGTATCGCTCACGGCGAAGCTGGGCTGGCCGTCTTCCAGCGACAGGCGCAGGGTCACCTGGCCGTGCTCGGTGAACTTGAAGGCGTTGGACAGCAGATTCTTGAGGATCTGCTCGACCCGCTGGCGATCGCTGAAGAAGGTCGGCGGCATCCGCGCATCCAGCTCCACCACGAAGGCGACACCCTTGTTCTGGGCCACCGGCTCGAAGGCGGTCTTCAGGGCTTCCACCAGGCGGCGCACGGACATCTGCTCCGGGCGGATCTCCAGCATGCCGGCCTCGACCTTGGAGATGTCGAGGATGTCGTTGATCAGGGTGAGCAAGTCGTTGCCCGCCGAATAGATGGATTCGGCGTAGCGCACCTGCTCGGCACTCAGGTTGCCCACCGGGTTGTCCGCCAGCAGCTTGGACAGGATCAGCGAGCTGTTCAGCGGCGTACGCAATTCGTGGGACATGTTCGCCAGGAATTCGGACTTGTACTGGCTGGCGCGTTCCAGCTCGCGCGCCCGGTCTTCCAGCAGTTGCTGGGCTTCGTTGAGGCGATTGTTGCGGTCGTCCAGCACGTCGCGCTGCTGCAGCAGTTCCTGGGCCTGCTCGGAGAGTTGCTCGTTGGTCTGCTCCAGTTCGGCCTGCTGCTGCTCCAGATGAACCTGGGATTCCTTGAGCGCCTGGGACTGCTCTTCCAGCTCTTCGTTGGCGGTGCGCAGCTCTTCCTGCTGTACCTGGAGCTCTTCGTTGAGTTGCTGGGTTTCCGCCAGCACCTGCTGCAGCCGCTGGCGATAGCGCGCGGCTTCCACCGAGGAGCCGATGGAGTCGGCGATCAGGGTCAGCAATTCTTCGTCCTGCGGACGCAGGGCGCGCAGGAAGCCCAGTTCGACCACGCCATTCACCCGACCATCGTTCTCGATGGGCACGATGAGCGCCGCACTTGCCTGGCGTTCGCCCAGCGCCGAATTGACCTTGAGGTAGTCGAGGGGCAACTGGTCGAGCGCCACGAGGCGCCCGTCCAGCACGGCCTGCCCGGCCAGACCCTCGCCCGGAGAAAGGCGCTGGCGCCGGCGACGACCCTCGTCGTCGAGGGCGTAATCGGCGACCCGCTCCAGGCTGCCGTCATCGAGCCGAACATAGAGGGCACCGGCCGCGGCGCCGAGATAGCGCGCCAGGAATTGCAGGATGCTCTGCCCCAGCGGCGCCAGCGTCGCCTGACCGATGACCGCTTCCGACAGCTGATTCTGGCCGGAGCGGAACCAGCTCTGCCGCTCCAGATTGTCGGTGTGCTCGGCCTGTTGATCGAGCAGGCGGGTGTAGGTCGCGGAAAGCCGCATGAGTTCGCGGCGTCCGAAGAAGGCCATGATGCCCGAGAGCAGCAGGCTGACGATGAGGAAGGCGGCGACGAACACCACCGTCATGCGGCTGGCCGTCACGGTCCGCTCGGCGCGCATCTGCTCTTCGTAGGCGATGAAATCCGTGTAGTCGCGACGGATGCTGTCGATGCGATTCTTGCCCTGCCCATCGCTCAGCGGGGTCTGGAAATCCCCGCCACTGCGCCGCGCTTCGATCACCTGGCTCGCATACTGTCGCCATTCACGATGCACCGCTTCGATCCGCTCCAGTCGGCGGATCTGCACGGCACTGTCGCTAACCAGATTCTTCAGCTCATCCAGTTGCGGCTCGACATTGGGCAGGGCGCGCTCATAGGGCTGCAGAAAGCTGTCGTTGCCACTCAGCAGATAGCCGCGCATCCCGGTTTCCAGATCGACCACCAGGCGGAAGTTGGCGTTGGCCTCGCTGATGACGCGGTCGGTGTGCTCGACCCACTGGGTGACCTTCAGCAGGTAATAGATGATGGCGATGAAGAAGATCGCGCTGAAGACACCGATGCTCAGCGGCAGGGAAAGATTGCGCTTGAGGATCTGGCTGAAGTGCTTCTGATCGAGGGGCGACTCGCGATTCATGGGGTCTGAAAGCCTTGTACAGGACAAAACGGTCGGCGACGGCAAAGCCTCGGCCTGCGGAGGGGTGTCGTCACTGACCGCGGCGCAACCGACGGTCGATCAAGGATCCGACAGGGGCTGGCCGAAAGGCCTCGAACAGGGCCATGGAAGGCACCCGCCTGGCACAGGCGTCTGCCCTCTGGCTCCTTTCGCCCCGGTCGGCGCCGACCCTCGGGTCAGCCAGGCGATCGCGGCATTCGGGCCGCCATCAGACCGCAGGTTCAGCGACGGGCAATCACCCAGACGGCATGGATGATACCCGGAATGTAACCCAGCAGCGTCAGCAGGATGTTGAGCCAGAAGGCGCCGCCGAAGCCGACCTGGAGGAAGACGCCCACGGGCGGCAGGATGATGGCGAAGATAAGGCGGATGAGGTCCATTTCAGGCTCCAGTAGCGGGCAGGCAAGAAGATGCCTCTAAGACTGGCAGGGCCTGAATCAGGTTCCAGCAGGCAATAAAAAACCCCGCCGAAGCGGGGTTTCGCAGACTTAACCCGACATCCTTGTCAGGCCGCCAATCCTTGGCCATCTATCCCTGTAAGTCTCTGCCCGACATCCGTGCCGGGGGGCCATCCTGGCCACATTTCCTTGAAATCATCTGGAGCGCTGGGTACATCCTGTACCGCGATCCGATGGGTGTAGATTACGCAGCTATCCGAGGCCAGGCGATGGCTTATCGCGGCGACGTGGTGTAAGCCATAGCTTACACGACATGGCTTTTTACCTTGCCGGTCAACAGCTTAGAACGCCTCCTCGGCCAGGGCGTAGAGCGGCTGGGCGCCACTGCGCACGGCCGCAGCCAGGCTCAGGGTGCGCGGTAGCAGACGAGCGAAATAGAAACGCGCGGTGGCCAGCTTGGCTTCGGCGAAGGTCGCCTCCTGATCCGCCGCGGCGGCCGCCGCCCGGGCCCAGAGGTAGCCATAGGCGACATAGCCGAACAGGTGCAGGTAGTCCACCGAGGCGGCCCCCAGTTCGTGGAGATCGCTGGCGCCGGCCTGCAGCAGCCATTCGGTCGCCCCGTCCAGCTGATCCAGCGCCTGGCGCAGGGGTGCGGCGAATTCGTTGTCCGCCGGCAGATCGCTCAGATAGCCATGGACCTCTTCGCTGAAGGGCCGGTAGAGGGCGCCGCGACTGCCGGCCAGCTTGCGGCCGACCAGGTCGAGGGCCTGGATGCCGTTGGTGCCCTCGTAGATTTGGGTGATGCGCACGTCGCGCACCAGCTGCTCCTGGCCCCATTCGCGGATATAGCCATGGCCGCCGAACACCTGCTGGCCGGCGACGCAGAGTTCCAGGCCGAGATCGGTGAGGAAGCCCTTGGCCACCGGGGTGAGCAGCGCCACCAGGGCCTCGGCGCGCTCGCGCTCGGTCGGTTCGGGACTGTACTTGGCGGTGTCGAGCTGCAGGGCGACATAGCTGGAGAACAGCCGGCCGCCTTCGTTCAGGGCCTTCATGGTCAGCAACATGCGCCGCACATCGGGATGGACGATGATGGGATCGGCGTTCTTGGCGGCCTGCTGGATGCCGGCCGGCGAACGACTCTGCAGGCGCTCGCGGGCATAGGCCAGGGCATTCTGGTAGGAGCGCTCGCTCGAACCCAGACCCTGGATGCCGACGCCCAGGCGCTCGTAGTTCATCATGGTGAACATGGCGGCCAGACCCTTGTTGACCTCGCCCACCAGGTAGCCCACCGCGCCGTCGAAGTTCATCACGCAGGTAGCGGCGCCCTTGATGCCCATCTTGTGTTCCAGAGAGCCGCAGGCCACGGCATTGCGCGCGCCCAGGGCACCCGCCTCGTCCACCAGGATCTTGGGCACCAGGAACAGCGAGATGCCCCGGGAGCCGGCCGGAGCATCGGGCAGCTTGGCCAGCACCAGGTGGATGATGTTCTCGGTGAGGTCATGCTCGCCGGCGGTGATGAAGATCTTGGTGCCGGTGACGCGGTAGCTGCCGTCGGCCTGGGGCTCGGCGCGGGTGCGGATCAGACCCAGGTCGGTACCGGCATGGGGTTCGGTCAGGCACATGGAGCCGGACCACTGGCCGCTGTAGAGGTTGGGCAGATAGGCCTGCTTCAGTTCCGCGCTGCCATGGGCGTGCAGGGCCAGACAGGCGCCGGCGCTGAGCATCGGATAGAGACCGAAGGCCAGGCAGCTGGCGTGCATCATTTCCTCGACCTGGGCGGTGAGCACCTTGGGCATGCCCATGCCGCCGTATTCGGGATCGCCACCGACCCCGACCCAGCCGCCTTCGGCAAAGGCCTGGTAAGCCTGGCGGAAGCCCTGGGGCGTGGTGACCTCGCCATCCTGCCAGTGGCAGCCTTCCTCATCGGAATTGCGATTGAGCGGCGCCAGTTCCTGGGCGCACAGCTTGCCGGCTTCCGCGAGGATGGCATCGGCGGTCTCGCCGTCCACCACCTCGGCCAGGGCAGGCCACTGACTCCAGCGATCCTTGACCTTGAGGACGGCATCCAGCACGAAACGGATATCGCGAAGCGGCGGGGTGTAGTCAGCCATGTCGAGTCTCCTCGGAAGGTGTTCTTGTCGGTATGAGTCGAGTGTAAGACCGAACCGAAAGGGAGACATAGGTTCATGATCTGACCTTCTGGTCAGCCGATCAGAGGTCTGCGACGGCTGGATTTTCGAGGGCGCGAAAAGACAAAAACCCCGCCGGAGCGGGGTTTTCAGTGGGACTGCGACCTTTAGTAGCCGAGGGCGAAGTCTTCCTCGGCCAGGGCCATCAGGCTGCCGGCGCCGGCCAGCAGCGCCTCGGCGTGGGCGCGGGTACGGGGCAGCAGACGCTCGTAGTAGAAGCGCGCGGTGGCCAGCTTGGCCTGGTAGAAGGCGGCCTCGTCGGTGCCGGCGGCCAGCTTCTCGGCCGCGACCCGGGCCATGTCGGCCCAGAAGTAGGCCAGGCAGACATAGCCGGAGTACATCAGGTAGTCGACGGCGGCGGCACCCACCTCCTCGCGATCCTTCATGGCGGCCATGCCGACCTTGAGGGTGATCTCGCCCCACTCCTTGTTCAGCTTGGCCAAGGGTTCGACGAAGGCCTTGAGTTCGGCGTTTTCGGCATTGGCCTGGCAGAACTTGTGCACCACCTTGGTGAAGGCCTTGAGGGATTCACCCTGGGTCATCAGCACCTTGCGACCCAGCAGGTCGATGGCCTGGATGCCGGTGGTGCCCTCGTAGAGCATGGCGATACGGGCATCGCGCAGGTTCTGCTCCATGCCCCACTCGGCGATGTAGCCGTGGCCGCCATATATCTGCACGCCGTGGCTGGCCGCCTCGAAACCCACCTCGGTCATGAAGGCCTTGGCAATGGGGGTGAGGAAGGCCATCTGGGTCTCGACCTGCTGCTTCTGCTCCTCGTCCTGGCTGTACTTGAGGATGTCCACCAGCTTGGCGGTGTAGTAGATCATTGCCCGGCTGCCTTCGGCGAAGGCCTTCATGGTCAGCAGCATGCGGCGCACGTCGGGGTGCACGATAATGGGGTCGGCGGGTTTCTCGGGGGCCTTGGGACCGGTCAGGGATCTCATCTGCAGCCGCTCGCGGGCGTACTTCAGACCGCCCTGGAAGGCCACCTCGGCATGGGCCAGGCCCTGCAGGGCGGTGCCAATGCGGGCGAAGTTCATGAAGGTGAACATGCAGTTCAGACCGCGATTCGGCGGGCCGATCAGGAAGCCGGTGGCGCCATCGAAGTTCATCACGCAGGTGGCGTTGCCGTGGATGCCCATCTTGTGTTCGAGGGAGCCGCAGTGCACGGCGTTGCACTCGCCGGCCGCGCCGCTGGCGTCGGGCAGGCGCTTGGGCACGATGAACAGCGAGATGCCCTTGGTGCCAGCGGGGGCGTCGGGCAGGCGGGCCAGCACGATGTGGACGATGTTCTCGGCCATGTCGTGTTCACCGGCGGAGATGAAGATCTTGGTGCCGGTGATGGCGTAGCTGCCGTCCGCGCGCGGCTCGGCCCTGGTGCGCAGCATGCCCAGGTCGGAACCGCAGTGGGGTTCGGTCAGGCACATGGTGCCGGTCCACTCGCCGGTCACCAGCTTTTCCAGGTAGGTGTGCTTTTGCTCGTCGGTGCCGTGCTGCTCCAGGGTGTTCATGGCGCCGTGGGACAGGCCGGGATACATGCCCCAGGACCAGTTGGCCTGGCCGACCATTTCCGACAGGGAAATACCGAGGGACTCGGGCAGGCCCTGGCCACCGTGGGCCGGGTTGTGCGCCAGGCTCGGCCAGCCGCCCTCGACGAACTGGGCATAGGCTTCCTTGAAGCCATCGGGGGTCTTCACCCCCTCTTCGCTCCAGGTGCAGCCCTGCTGGTCGCCGATGCGATTGAGCGGCGCCAGCACCTGTTCGCAGAACTTGGCGCCTTCTTCGAGGATGGCGGAGACCATGTCGGGAGTGGCGTCGCCGCAACCGGGCAGGCTCTGGTAGTGCGCGTCATAGCCCAGGAGTTCGTCGCGAACGAAGCGGATGTCCCGCAGGGGGGCTTTGTAATCGGGCATGACTGTTACCTCTTTACGAATGCTTGTTGTCGAGGGTGGCGGCAGCGTCGCTGCGGACCTTCCGCCAGGGCGTTTAAACAGTTGTTTGAAACTAATGTTCCAGGCCTGCCCTGTCAAGCGTGGCGAGGACGAGCGGAACGACCGGTCAGTCCGCTTCGGCCAGGGCTTCGCGCAGGGCTGCCGCCGTCGTCGGGCGCACCAGCCGCGCCAGTTCCCGGCCGTCCTTGAAGACGATCAGCGTAGGCCAGAGCTTGACCCGAAAGGAGCGTCCCAGGCGGCGGCCGGGGCCGTCCTCGACCTTGAGATGGCGCACGCCGGGGTAGTCCGCGAGCGCCGTGGCCAGCAGCGGCTGGGCGGCACGGCAGTGGCCGCACCAGGGTGCGCCGAACTCCAGCAGGGTGACACCCGGCAGGGCGTCGACCTCGGTGCGGGCGGGCTCCTTTTCCGCATAGGTGGTCGTCATGGTCATGGCGGGGCTCCTGAAGTCGGTTCCAACGGTGGACAAGTCGCTGGCGGGACTGCTCGGTCACGGGAAAAGGATTAGGGTCGAAGCTGCGGTACGCCCCGATCTCTCGACAATAAAACAAGGCGCTCCATTTCTGCCTCCGTCTCCGCCCTTTCCCGAGGCCCGCCATGAGCCAGACAGCGACTTCCGTTTCACCCGCCACCCTGCGCAAGGTCATCTCCGCCGCGTCCATCGGCAATTTCGTCGAATGGTTCGATTTCGCCCTTTATGGGTTTCTCGCCACCCTGATCGCCGCACACTTCTTTCCCAGTGGCGATGCCACCGCCGGGCTGCTCAAGACCTTTGCCGTCTTCGCCGTGGCCTTCGCCTTCCGGCCACTGGGCGGTATCGTCTTCGGCCTGCTGGGTGACCGCATCGGCCGTAAACGGGTCCTGGCGCTGACCATCCTGATCATGGCCGGCGCCACGGCCCTGATCGGCATCCTGCCCAGCTACGCCACCATCGGCATCTGGGCACCCATCCTGCTGACACTGATCCGTTGCGCTCAGGGCTTTTCCGCCGGCGGCGAATACGCGGGTGCCTGCGCCTACGTGATGGAGCATTCGCCGCGCGATAGACGCGGACGCTATGGCAGCTTCGTGCCGGTCTCGACCTTTCTCGCCTTCGCCAGCGCGGCCCTGACCGCCTGGGGCCTGGAGCGGCTGCTGGGCGCCGCCACCATGGCCGACTGGGGCTGGCGCATTCCCTTCCTGGCCGCCGCGCCGCTGGGTCTGATCGGCCTCTACCTGCGGCTGAAGCTGGACGAGACCCCGGCCTTCCAGGCCCTGGAAGCCGACCATGAGGTCAGCCATTCGCCGCTGGGCGAGACGCTCAGGCTGCAAGGCCGTTCCATCCTGCGCCTGGGCGCCTTCATTTCGCTGACGGCGCTGTCCTTCTATATGTTCACCACCTACTTCTCCACCTACCTGCAGCTGGCCGGCGGCTTCGACCGGGCCGCGGCGCTGGCCATCAGCCTGATCACCCTGTTCGCCGCCGCAGCCGCCTGCCCGGTGCTGGGGCGCGTCACCGACCGCATCGGTCGGCGCATGACCACGGTGCTGGCCAGCCTGGTCCTGGCGGTGGGCGTCTATCCGGCGCTGCTGCTGGCCAGCAGTGGCCAGTTCGGCAGCGCCCTGCTGGGTTCGCTGCTGCTGGGCGCCGGAGCCGTACTGTGCAACGTGGTGACCGCGCCGCTGCTCAGCGAGGTCTTCCCGACTCGCACGCGTTACACCGCCGGCGCCATCACCTACAACCTGGCCTATACCATCTTCGGCGGCACCGCCCCGCTGATGGCGACCTGGCTGATCGGCGCCACCGGCAGCAACCTCTCGCCAGCGCTCTACCTGATCCTGATCGCCCTGCTGGGTCTGGTCGGTGGCCTGAGCCTGCCGGAAACCTCCCGGATCGATCTGGACGACGTCAGCGAAGGCGGTGAGGTCAGCTATCGCGCGGTGCGCAGCTAGACCGCCCGTCTCATGACCGGCACTTCCTCCGGGTCCATCTGCCGATAGGCAAAAGGCCCGGAGTTTCCCCCATGCCCGCCACCCACGATCTGCAACGCTTCCTCGACGCCCAGGCCGACACCTACGCCACCGCCCTGGCGGAGATCCGCGCCGGGCGCAAGCGCAGCCACTGGATGTGGTTCATCTTTCCGCAGATCCAGGGACTGGGTCGCAGCGAGACCGCCCAGTACTACGCCATCGCCTCCCGTGACGAGGCCAGTGCCTACCTCGCACATCCGCTGCTGGGATCGCGCCTGCGGGAGATCACCGCGGCGGCGCTGGAGCATCCCGAGCTGTCCGCGACCGCGCTGTTCGGGCAGCCGGACGACCTCAAGTTCCACTCCAGCCTCACCCTCTTCGCCGCCGTGGCCGAAGATCCCGAGCCCTTTCGCCAGGCGCTGAAGACCTTTTTCGCCGGTCAGCCCGACGAAGCCACCCTGACGCGACTCTGCTAGCGCCAGAGGGCTGGCAGTGCACCGTCGTGTCCGGTCACCGGATCGCTTGCCGGCAAGGGCACCCCGGCGATCAATCCGACCGAGCGGGCGTGGGTGGCCGGGTCGGCGCGCTGGGTGATGAAGGCCTGCTGATCGGGCGGATAGGCGCCGACCACCAGAAAGTCCGCACTGGATTCCAGATTGCGGTGTCCGGTGCCCGCCGGTAGCACCACCACATCGCCCGCGGTCACCTGCACATCCTGCCCCATCTCGCCGCCCAGGCGCAGGCTAGCCTGACCGCGCGCCACGCCCAGGACTTCATGGGCATTGGGATGATAGTGATGGTAGCTATAGACGCCGTAGCGCCATTGCGGCGGCCAGGCGTTGCCAGCGAACAGTCGCTCCAGCGCCGCCGCGCGGTCGACACCCTCCAGCGGCACCTGGCGATAGAGCAGCACGGGCAGGCGGCTATTGGGGATGACGCCGTCGTCGGCGAAGTGCAGCTGCTCGGGCTGACCGGCCCCCACTGGCGCGGCCAGCGCCACGGTGGTGGGGGCGAGACCCAGCACCAGGGAGAGGATGGACAGTGATGGGCGATGCGCCATGCGGGACTCCAGAGGGCTTTGCCAATGGAGGCCCGCCTGGCGCCGGGGTTCAGCGTCCGCGACGAGGGGTCAGGCCAGCCACTCCCGCAACAGCGCCGTGGTCCGCTCCGGCAACTCCAGCGGCGGCAGGTGGCCGCAGTCGTCCAGCACCACCAGATGCGAGCCCTGGATGCCGGCCGCCATGAGTTCGGCTTCGGCGGGCGGGGTGAGCTGGTCCTGGGCGCCGACCACGATCAGGGTAGGCACCTGGATCTGAGCCAGGGTCGGCCGCGAATCGGGGCGGTCGATGATCGACTGCTGCTGGCGCAGGAAGGCCTCCTTGCCCACCGCCTTGCCCATGGCCAGCACGGTATCGGCCACCGGCGTGCCCAGTCGCGAGGCATGGATCAAGCGTGGCAGCAGTTGCGGACTGATGCCGAGAAAGCGACCGCGCTCGGCCAGGTCGAGCATGGCGCGACGCTGGGTGGCACGCTCGGGGGTATCCGGGCTGGCCATGGTGTCGAACAGCGCCAGTCGCGTCACCCGCTCCGGCGCCTGGCGCAGGATCTCGAAGGCCACAAAGCCGCCCATGGACAGGGCGCCCAGGGCGAAGCGCGGCGGCGCCTCGGCCAGGACCCGGCGGGCCAGCGCGGCGATGCCAACCTCGCGGGTGAGGTCAGGGATGAATACTGGGCAGGTGTCGGCCAGGTCGGCAGCCTGGGTGGCCCAGAGGCGCTGGTCACAGAGCAGGCCGGGAAGCAGGATCAGGGGTAGCGCGTCGGTAGCTGTCATCACTAAGAACTTGAGAGAAACTGCGGAAAACGCGCAGTGTAGCGCGGATCAACCGCGAACCCGGCGGGCTTCGCGGGTTCCAAGGGACATTGCCAAGGATCTGGAAACATCCATGCGTACTGAAGGCTTCTTCGACTGGCTCGGCGCGGCGCTCGGCCAAGTCATCCGTTTCATCATCGACCTGTTCGGCTCGGTCCTCGGCGGTATCGCCGATGCCGTGCACGAATTTCTCCATGGCATGGCGCGCTCCATCGGCATGGACGACTCCTATATCAGCTTCGTGGTCCTGGCCATCGGCCTGCTGCTGCTCTACGCCGCGGTACGGGCCTTCATGGCCCGCTCGATAGTGGGCGGCGTCATCTGGCTGGTCCTGGGCCTGATGATGATGGGCTGGCTGATTCGCGGCTGACTGGTAGCCAGGCCGGCGGCCTGGCACAGTAGGGCTCTCACTCGGCACGGATGCCGTCATGACCCTACCGTTCTCCTCTGTATTAAAGCGCCACTGGCAACGTCTGCGGCCTGGGACCCACTGCGCCCTCTGCGCCGCCTGGCTTCCGCCCGGACTGCCGCTGTGCGAAGGCTGCGACAGCGAACTGCCCTGGCTCGGGCCACACTGCCAAGGCTGCGCCCTGCCCCTACCGGTAGACGGGCTACTCTGTGGCAGCTGCCTGGCCAGGCCACCGGCCTTCGACCAGGTACTGGCGCCCTGGCGCTATGCCTTTCCGGTCGATACCCTGATCAACAGATTCAAGCACCGCGACCAGGGCAGTCTCGGTCGCCTGGCCGGGGCGCTGCTGGCGCGGCATCTGCAGCATCTGTTCGACGAAGGCCAGCCACGCCCGGACCTGCTGCTGCCGGTTCCCCTCTCAGCCTTGCGCCTGCGCCAACGCGGCTTCAACCAGGCTGCCCTGCTGGCCAGCTGGCTCGGCAAGACACTGCAACTGCCGGTGGATGGCAGGTTATTGCAGCGGGTACAGGAGCAACAGAGCCAGCAGGGCCTGAGTGCCAACCTGCGGCGGCGCAATCTCAAACAGGCCTTCGCCCTGGTGAAGGACGCCCCGCTGGAGGGTCGCCACCTGGCCCTGGTGGACGATGTCCTCACCACCGGCGCTACCGCCGACAGCCTGGCGCGCCTGCTCAAGCGCGCCGGCGCCGGGCGGGTCGACGTCTATTGCCTGGCGCGGACGCCACCACCCGGCGACTAGCCGTTGTCACCAAAACGTCATTTAGTCTGACTAGCCTCGCCTGCACACCGTGAGGGAGCCATGAGCATGCACAACGACCAGACCGATCTTGAACGCCTCGTCCACTTCAGCCGCCGCCGCTTCATCGGCGCCGGCGCCCTGGCCAGCGCGGCCCTGTTCCTGGGCGGCGGCCTGCTCGGGCGCAGCGCCCTGGCCGACGCTGTCAGCGAGGCCACGGGCAATCCCCTGATCGGCTTCGCCAACATCCCGGCCTCCACCGCCGACACCCTGGTGGTGCCGCCCGGCTATCGCGCCAGCGTGCTCATCAGCTGGGGCCAGCCGCTGCACACCGATGGCCCGGCCTTCCGCCCCGATGGCAGCCCCAGCGCCGCCGACCAGGCGGTGCAATTCGGCGACAACAACGACGGCATGGCCTTCTATCCCTTCCCGGACGATCCGGATCGGGCACTGATGGCGATCAACAACGAATACACCAACTACCGCTACCTGCTCAGCCACGGCACGCCGCCCAAGTCCCTGGAAGACACCCGCAAGGCTCAGGCCGCCGAGGGCGTCTCGGTGATCGAGGTGAAGCGCGTGGACGGCCAATGGCACTTCGTCCAGGGCTCGCCCTACAATCGCCGGGTGCACGGCAACACGCCCATCGCCGTCAGCGGTCCGGCTGCCGGCCACGACCTGCTCAAGACCGCCGCCGACCTGGCCGGACGCGAGGTGCTGGGTACCTTCCAGAATTGCTCCAGCGGCGCCACGCCCTGGCATACCTATCTGACCTGCGAAGAGAACTTCACCGACGTCTTCGGCAGTCGCGATGCCAACCTGAAGTTCGATGCGGCCCAGAAGCGCTATAGCGTCAAGCACGCCAGCGTGGAGAACGACTGGCACCTGCACGACGACCGTTTCGACCTGGCGCAGAATCCCAACGAACTCAATCGCCACGGCTGGATCACCGAGATCGATCCCTTCGATCCCCAGGCCAAGCCGGTCAAGCGCACCGCCCTGGGTCGTTTCAAACACGAGAACGCCGCCCTTACCCGCACCCGCGATGGCCGCGTGGTGGTCTACATGGGTGACGACGAGCGCGGCGAATTCATCTACAAGTTCGTCAGCCGCGAGCCCCTGCAGGACGATCCCAAGGCCAATCGCGAGCTGCTCGATCACGGCACCCTCTATGTCGCCCGCTTCGACGAAGGCGACCGTGATCCGAACCGCCCCAAGGGCCGCGGCCAGTGGCTGCCGCTGGTACATGGCGAGAACGGCCTCACCGCCGCCAACGGCTTCGCCAGCCAGGCCGAGGTGCTCATCCACGCCCGCCAGGCCGGCACCCAGGTCGGCGCCACGCGCATGGACCGCCCGGAGTGGATCGCCGTCAGCCCCAAGGACGGCCAGGTCTATTGCACCCTGACCAACAACACCAAGCGCGGCGAAGACGGCATGCCAGTGGGCGGCCCCAATCCCCGCGCCAACAACCTCTACGGCCAGATCGTGCGCTGGCGCGAAAACGACGACGATGCCGCGGCCCTGAGCTTCGACTGGGATCTGTTCGTCATCGCCGGCAATCCCAAGGCGCACCCGGGCACGCCGGAAGCGGGCTCCCGGCAGATCAACGCCGAGAACATGTTCAATAGTCCCGATGGCCTGGGCTTCGACGCTGCCGGCCGGCTGTGGGTGCTCACCGACGGCAAGTACAGCAACAAGGGCGACTACGAGGGCATGGGCAACAACCAGATGCTCTGCGCCGATCCGCGCAGCGGCGAGATGCGCCGCTTCCTGGTCGGCCCGATCGGCTGCGAGGTCACCGGCCTGGCCTTCTCGCCGGACTACCGGACGATGTTCGTCGGCATCCAGCACCCCGGCGAGGAAGGCGGCTCCCAATTCCCGGAGCAGCGAGCGGATGGCCAGCCACGCTCCTCGGTGATGGTCATCAGCCGCGAAGACGGCGGTGTGATCGGCGCCTGACCGGCGAGCGGATAGCGCTCGAGCCTTCGCCATGGGGCTCGGGCATGCGCTAGCATCTCCCGGATGCAGGGTGGCAATCGCCATCGTCCCCCGTGACCGAGGAGCGTGCCATGTCTCATCCGTTCGAAAATCTGAGTCCCGACCTCGTCATCGACGCCATCGAAAGCCTGGGCTATCTCAGCGATGCCCGGGTGCTGGCGCTCAACAGCTACGAGAATCGCGTCTATCAGATCGGCATCGAAGCCGAGACCCCGCTGATCGCCAAGTTCTACCGTCCGGATCGCTGGACCGATGCGGCCATTCTGGAAGAGCACGCCTTTTCCGCCGAACTGGAAGAGCGCGAGGTACCCGTGGTCGCACCCTTGCAGCGCGACGGCCAGACCCTGTTCACCCATGCCGGCTTTCGCTTCGCACTCTTTCCCCGCCGTGGCGGCCGGGCGCCGGAGCCAGGCGATCTCAACCAGCTGCATCGCCTCGGCCAGTTGCTCGGTCGCCTGCATGCGGTGGGTGCCAGCCGGCCCTTCCAGCACCGTGAATCGCTGGATGTCCAGGGCTACGGCCATGCCTCCCTGGATACACTGCTGACCGGCAACTTCATCCCCAAGAGCCTGCTGCCCGCCTATGAATCCGTGGCGCGCGATTTGCTCCTGCGCCTCGACGAACTCTTCGAGAGTGTCAGCTACGACGTCATCCGCCTGCACGGCGACTGCCATCCGGGCAACCTGCTCTGTCGCGATGATGCCTACCATATGGTCGACCTCGACGACTGCCGCCACGGCCCGGCCATGCAGGATCTCTGGATGCTGCTGGCCGGCGATCGCCAGGAGCGGCTGACGCAGTTGTCCGAGCTGATGGACGGCTACGAGGAATTCCACGATTTCCAGCCGCGCGAACTGGCCCTGATCGAAGGACTGCGCACCCTGCGGCTGATGCACTACAGCGCCTGGCTGGCACGCCGCTGGGACGATCCGGCCTTTCCCAAGAGCTTTCCCTGGTTCGGCAGCGAACGCTACTGGGGCGACCAGATCCTCACCCTGCGCGAACAGCGCGCGGCTCTGGACGAGGCGCCGTTGCGACTGTTCTAGCCTGGGCGCTCGAATATCCCTCTCCCCCCGGGTGAGGGTATGCCCCGTGAAGAGTTCTCCAGTGGAAAAGGCTGCGCCGTTTTCCACGCTACAACACTGATCGCGGCCATGGGCCGCTCCTACAGCAACCTGACCCATAGGAGCGGCCCATGGCCGCGATTAGACAATGCCTGCGGCCCACGCAGCAGTCGCAGAGGCGCACTGCCATGCTCGCGAGTGCGGGATGCCAGCCTGCCAGGGCTGACGACAGGAAGCATCACCCATTCCGACATCCCGCAGCCCCTTGAGCTATCCTGCCCGGACAAGAAAGTTGCCTGCCTAAGGATCCCTCATGTCTGCCTTGCGCCAGGGTTACGCCCTGGGCCTCATCGCCTACGGGCTGTGGGGCTTGTTTCCGCTGTTCTTCAAACTGCTGGCCGCCCTGCCGGCGACCGAGATCCTGTTCCAGCGCATCCTCTGGTCCGCCCTGTTCAGCGCGTTCCTGCTGCTGGTCTGGCGCCATCGCGGCTGGTGGGCAGAGTTGCGCGCCCACCCGCGACGGCTGCTCTGGCTGGCGGTGTCCGGCGCGCTGGTGGCCTGCAACTGGCTGGTCTACATCTGGGCGGTCAACAACGCCCACGTGGTCGAGGCGAGCCTGGGCTACTACATCAATCCGCTGGTCAACATCCTGCTCGCCCTGGTGATCCTCGGTGAGCGCCTGCGCCCGCTGCAGTGGATCGCCGTGGGCCTGGCGGTGCTGGGCGTGGCCCAGCAGCTGTGGACCCTGGGGCAACTGCCCTGGGTCTCCCTGGCGCTGGCGCTGAGCTTCGCCTTCTATGGCCTGGTGCGGCGGCAGACGCCGGTGGCCGCGCTGCCGGGCATGGTGGTGGAGAGCTGGATGTTGGTGCCGATCGCCCTGGTCGCGCTGCCGCTGCTGACGCCGGGGATGAGCCTGCAGGCCGAGACCTGGCAGTCCTCGCTGGGCCTGCTGATCGTGCTGGCCGGTCCGGTCACCCTGATCCCCCTGCTGTGCTTCAACGCCGCGGCGCGCAAGCTGCCCTATTCGACCCTGGGCTTCCTGCAGTACCTGGCACCGACTCTGGTGCTGATCCAGGCGGTCTGGCTCTATGACGAACCCTTCCCGCGCGAGCGACTGTTCGCCTTCATCTGCATCTGGACGGGCCTGGCCGTGTTCAGCTTCGATCTCTGGCGCGCCAGCCGCAAGCTCAGAGCGGGCAAAAAGGCACGCGAGCCAGAGGCAGACAGGGCCTAGGCACTCCCCGAGAAAGCCAGGACCAGACAGCAGAACGCCCCTCGCAAGGGGCGTTCGTCACCGCAGCGGCGCCGATCAGGCTTCGCCAGCGGTCTGCATGCGGGCCAGTTCCTGGGCGTAGAGGGCGTCGAAATTCACCGGCTGCAGCATCAGCGCGGGGAAGGAGCCACGCACCACCATGTTGTCCAGCGCCTCACGGGCGTAGGGGAACAGGATGTTGGGGCAGAAGGCGCCCAGGGCATGGGCCATGGAGGCGGCGTCCAGGCCCTTGATCAGGAAGATGCCACCCTGCTGCACTTCGGCGATGAAGGCGGTCTCTTCGTTGTTCTTGACGGTCACGGTCAGGGTCAGCACCACTTCGTGGAAGTCGTCGCCCAGGGTCTTCTGGCGGGTGGCCAGGTCCAGGTTGACGTTGGGCTGCCAGTCCTGACGGAAGATCTCGGGGCTCTTGGGCGCCTCGAAGGACAGGTCGCGGATGTAGATGCGCTGCAGGGAGAATTGAGCGCCGTCTTCCTGGGCGCCATTGGCTTGGTCGGTCATGGTAGGGCCTTGAGTTGTGAGTGTTGGTCAGGCGGACAACAGCGGATCGAGACGCCCGCTTCGGTCTAGGGCATAGAGCTCGTCGCAACCGCCGACGTGGGTGCTGCCGACCCAGATCTGCGGCACGCTGGTGCGACCGGCCTTGCGGGCCATCTCGCTGCGCAGCGCCGGCTGGCCGTCGACGGAGACTTCCCGGTAGGCCACGTTCTTGCGATCGAGCAGGTGCTTGGCTCGATGGCAATAGGGACACCAGGCACTGGTATAGATGACGACGTCAGACATGCGCGGTCTCCAGTGGCCGATGGGGCGGCCACGCTAGGGGTTCACTTCACCAGGGGCAGGTTTTCTGCACGCCAGGTGGCGATGCCGCCGTTCAGCCGGGCGGCGGTGAAGCCGGCCTTCTGCAGATCGCCGCACACGGCGCCGGCTTGCTGGCCGGCGCTGTCCACCACGATCAGGGTCTTGGCCTTGTGCTTCTCCAGTAGAGACAGGCTGCTGGCGACTTTCTCCTGAGCGATGTTCAGCGCGCCGACGATATGCCCGGCGGCGAAGTCCTTGCTCGGACGGATGTCGAGGACCACGCCCTGCTCGCGGTTGAGCAGGTTGGTGAGTTCACCGGTGGACAGGCTGCGCCCGCCACGACGGGTCTCGTTGAACAGCATCAGGGCGACGATGGCGAGGAAGGCGGCGACGAGAAGCGGATGATGGGTGGCGAATTCAACCGCCCGACCGATAAATTCCATAATGAAAGAGCTATCCAAGGAGGGCTAAAAATGCTGGCCAGTATACACAGCCCCCCGATGCCGCCATACCCTCGCCGGCCCCGGGTTATCCGCAGGTAACCAGCTCATCTCGAACTGCCTCCTTGGCGGCTTCCGCGGCTCTGCCTAGGCTTGGCTTCCCTTCACTTCCGAGGAATCCAGCCATGACCTCCATCGCCCTGCTTGGCGCCACCGGCAACGTCGGCAGCCGCCTGCTCGACGAAGCCCTCTCCCGC
This sequence comes from Pseudomonas sp. BAV 4579, assembly GCF_009765395.1. Taxonomy (NCBI): domain Bacteria; kingdom Pseudomonadati; phylum Pseudomonadota; class Gammaproteobacteria; order Pseudomonadales; family Pseudomonadaceae; genus Pseudomonas; species Pseudomonas sp. BAV 4579. Next base: position 101,893 of record NZ_WHOV01000003.1, read on the forward strand.
AGCCACCGGGTCACCGCCCTGGTACGGGATCCCGCGCGCCTGGCGGCGCGGCCCGACCTGACGGTGGTCGCCGGTGATGTCACCAATCTGCAGACCGCCCCGGCCCTGGCCGGTCACGAGGTGCTGATCAGCAGCCTGAGATTCGCCGACCTCGCGCCGAGCGCCCTGCTCGACTTCGCCCGCGCCACCGGCATTCCGCGGCTGCTGATCGTTGGCGGCGCCGCCAGCCTGAATCTGCCGGACGGCTCGCGGCTGTTCGATGCGCCGGCCTTTCCCGCGGAATACCGCAGCGAAGCCGGAGCCGGCATCGCCACCCTGGACACCTTGCGCACGGTGAGCGACCTCGACTGGGTCTTCGTCAGTCCGCAGATGGTCTTCGCGCCCGGCACCCGTACCGGGCGGTTCCGCCTGGAGGACGATGCCCTGCTGTTCGACGCGGCCGGCGACAGCCATATCTCCTACGAGGACTTCGCCGTGGCCCTGCTGGACGAGGTCGAACGGCCCGCTCATCACAAGACCCGCTTCACCGTCGGCTATTGAAGTGGAAATGCCCCCTCGTTCGCAGCCTGGCCGCCTGGTCGGGCTGTGAACGCTGAACGGCGTACCTTGCCGTTTTTTTTGCCGGATGTGACGGGCATACTAGGCGCTTCGCCCTAGAAACGTACGACCTCGCATGCGCCGTGTTCTCGCCCTTCTCCTGCTTGCCAGCGTTCTCGCTCCCGCCCTGGCCGACGACCGCGCCGATACCCAGCGGCAGATCGAGCAGACCCGCCGGGAAATCCAGGAGATGCAGAAGGTCCTCAAGCAGGTACAGGCCGAAAAGTCCGGCGTGCAGAAGCAGCTGCAGGGCACCGAGACCCAGATGGGCGAGCTGGAAAAGCAGGTCGACTCGCTGCAGAAGCAGCTGGAGAACGGCGAAAAAAAGCTGCAAGAGCTGGACGGGCGCAAGAAGAAGCTCAACCAGTCTCGCGCTGAGCAACAACAGCTGATCGCCGTGCAGGTGCGCGCCGCCTACCAGAGCGGCCGCCAGGAATACCTCAAGCTGCTGCTCAACCAGGAGCATCCGGAAAAGGTCAGCCGCACCCTCACCTACTACAACTACCTGAATCGCACCCGGCTGGATCAGCTCGCCACCTTCAACGACACCCTGCGCGAGTTGCGCGAGGTGGAACAGGGCATCCAGCAGGAACAGGGCGACCTGGTCGCCCGCCGCGAAGACCTGGAAAAGCGGCAGGCGGAGCTCGCCGAGGTGCGCAAGGAGCGCCAGGCGGCGCTGGCCAAGATCAATGCGGACTACCGCGATAAGAGTCGCGAGATCGAGAGCCGCGAGCAGGATCAGGCCGCGCTGAACAAGGTGCTCAAGACCATTGAGGAAACCCTCGCGCGCCAGGCCCGCGAGGCCGAGGAAGCCCGGCAGCGGCAGCTCGCCGAAGCCCGCGCCGCCCAGGCGCGGGAAGCGGCACGGCGCCAGGCGCAAAGCGAGCCGAAAGCCCCACGCCCCTCGAACGCCCCGGAGCTGGCGGTGTCTAGTGCAGCACCTGCCTATGGCGGCGCCTTCGCCAATGCCCGCGGCAAGCTGCCCTGGCCGGTCGATGGCCGTCTGGTGGCCCGCTTCGGCAGTGCCCGCGGCGACGACCCCCGGGCGAAATGGGACGGTGTCCTGATCGCGGCCGGGGCTGGTACCCGGGTCAAGGCGGTGCACGACGGCCGGGTGGTCTTCGCCGACTGGCTAAGAGGCGCCGGCCAGCTGGTTATCATCGATCATGGGAATGGCTATCTCAGCCTGTACGGACATAATCAGAGCCTGCTCAAGTCTGCGGGTGACGTGGTCAAGGCCGGGGATGCCATCGCGACCGTCGGCGCCAGCGGCGGTCAGGAAGCCTCCGCCTTGTACTTCGCCATCCGCCAACAGGGCCGCCCGACGGACCCGGTCATCTGGTGCCGTGCTCAGGGATAGTGCGACACACCTCGGTTTAGGAGCTGCACATGCCGCATCGCTTTCGTCCCACCGTCCTGGTCCTCGCCCTGCTGTTCAGCGGCGTCGGAGTCGTCCAGGCGCAATCGCCGCAGAGCACGCCGGCTGCGGTGACGCCGGTCGCACCGGGCGCCGCGCCCGCGGCCCCGGCCAGCGCTCCGCTGCCGCTGGACGAGCTGCGCACCTTTGCCGAGGTGTTCGACCGCATCAAGGCGGCCTATGTGGAGCCGGTGTCGGACAAGGTCCTGCTGGAAAACGCCATCAAGGGCATGCTCAGCAACCTGGATCCGCATTCCGCCTACCTGGAACCCAAGGACTTCGCCGAACTGCAGGAAACTACCAGCGGTGAATTCGGCGGTCTGGGCCTGGAAGTCGGCCAGGAGAACGGCTTCATCAAGGTGGTCTCGCCCATCGACGACACCCCGGCGGCCAAGGCGCGCCTGCAACCGGGCGATCTGATCGTCAAGATCGACGGCCAGCCGACCAAGGGCCAGGCCATCAACGAAGCGGTCGACAAGATGCGCGGTAAGCCGGGCAGCCCCATCGTGCTGACCATCGTCCGCGGTGGCGGCCAGCCGTTCGACGTCAAGCTGGCGCGGGCGGTGATCAAGGTCAACAGCGTCAAGAGCCAGTTGCTCGAATCCGGCTACGGCCTGCTGCGCATCTCGCAGTTCCAGGTGAATACCGGCGAAGAGACGGTCAAGGCGCTCGCCAAGCTGCGTCAGGAAAACAAGGGCAAGCTCAAGGGCCTGATCCTCGACCTGAGAAACAACCCGGGCGGGGTACTGCAGTCGGCGGTCGAGGTGGCCGATGCCTTCATGACCCACGGCCTGATCGTCTACACCAAGGGCCGCCTGCCCAATTCCGAGTTGCGCTTCTCGGCCGATGCCGCCGATCCCAGCGAGAAGGTGCCCCTGGTGGTGCTGATCAACGGCGGCAGCGCCTCGGCCGCCGAGATCGTCGCCGGCGCCCTGCAGGATTCCAAGCGCGGCATCCTCATGGGCACCGATAGCTTCGGCAAGGGTTCGGTGCAGACGGTGCTGCCGCTCAACAACGACCGGGCGCTCAAGCTCACCACGGCGCTCTACTACACGCCGAGCGGCCGTTCCATCCAGGCCCAGGGCATCACTCCGGACATCGCCGTGGCGCGGGCCAAGGTCACCCCGCAGAGCGGTGGCGACGAATACTTCCGCGAAGCCGATCTGGCCGGTCACCTGGGCAATGGCAATGGCGGCGCCGATCGGCCTACCGGCAGCAAGGCGCCGAACCAGAGTCCGCGGCCGCAGGATGACGACTTCCAGCTCTCCCAGGCGCTGTCGCTGCTCAAGGGACTCAACGTCACCCATACCCCGTGAGGGCTGGACGCTGGCTACTGGCCGGGGCGCTCGCCCTGGTCGGCACGCTTGCCCAGGCCGCCACCGCGCAGCTGACCATCGTCATCGACGACCTCGGGCAGAATCCGGCCCGGGATCGTCAGGTCCTGGCCCTGCCCGCGCCGGTGGTCCTGGCGATCATCCCCGAGACCCGCTACGCCGCCGAACTGGCCGCCGCGGCGCACCGCGCCGGGCGCACCGTGCTGCTGCACCTGCCCATGGACCCAGCCGGCGGTCCCTATGCCTGGCATCCGGAGATGTCTTCGGCCGAGCGCCTGCAACGCCTGGACCGGGCGTTGGAGCGGGTACCCGAGGCGGATGGGGTGAACAATCACGAAGGCAGTCGCATGACCGCGGACCGACCGGCCATGGCCGAGCTGATGCAGGTCCTGCAGGAGCGCCACCTGCTGTTTCTTGACAGCCGCACCAGCGCTGCCACCGTGGCCGCGGCGGAAGCCCAGAGGATCGGCCTGGCCAGCGTCTCGCGCGATGTCTTTCTCGACAACGACGCCACTCCGGCGGCGGTGGCGGCCCAGCTGGCCGAAGGCGTGCGCCTGGCCCAGCGCCAGGGCAGCGCGGTGCTGATCGGCCATCCACACCCGGCGACCTTGGCGGTGCTGGCCCAGCAGCTGCCCCTGCTCAAGGCCCAGGGCGTGGAAGTCATAGACCTGCCGCAGATAATCGCCCTGCGCGCCAACCAGGCCATGCCCGGGCACGGCCGCGCCGGTCGCTATCGCTAGCGACCGCCTCCAGACGTCAGAGGTAGTTGTTGGTGATGCTGTCGATCACCCCTTCCTTGCGCATCTGCTCCAGGGCGGCCTTCAGGCGTGTCACCACTTCGTCAGGCGTGTCCTTGTTCAGCGCCAGATACTGATCCACCTCGTTGAAGCGAAGCAGCGTCTGCAAGCCGGTCACCCCCTGCTGCTTGGCGAGATAGCGGCCGACGGGATCGGCGGTAGCCCAGATATCGATCTGGCCTTTCACCAGTTTGTCGACGTTCTCCTGGTCACGCAGGGCGTCGATGACCGGAATGCCCTGGGCGGTCAGCGTCTTGCTGATCACATCGTTGCGATAGGCACCGATGCGATAGCGGGCGGCGTCCTTGAGCGTCTTGATGTCCAGCTTGCTGCCCGGCAGCGCCTGCAGGGTCCAGCTCGAACGGCCGAAGGGTCCCACCCATTTGAACTGATCCTTGCGCGCCTCGGTGTAGGCGACGGAGAAGAGTCCGTAGTTGGGCGTCTCCTGGGTCAGCCGATAGATGCGATCCCAGGGGAAGCGCAGCGAAAGGCTGTACTTGATGCCCGCACGCCTGAACATCTCGCGGACGACATCGGTGGCGATACCGTCGATGGCGTCATCGCGGGCGAAGTTCTTGTCATCGACCGACATGTTGAAGGGGGGATAATTCTCGGTCAGGAGCACGACCTGATAGTAATCCGGCAGCTCGGCACGGGCCTGGGTCAAGCCCAGCGTGCAACCCAGCAGTACACCTGCAAGACGCAACCACAGCTTTTGCATTGCAACTCCCTGGCGACGCAAGGCCGCATTTCCGAGGTTTCGTTGAGTATCCCTTTACAACATTCAGCGCTCACTGCGGCTGACCTCACCGCGGTCGTCAAAGCTTCGCGGCCCCGTCCAGCTGCCGCGGCCATGCGGAATCCCTGGTACCTCGCGTCCAGACAGGACGCTGGCGAATGCTTGCCTCCAGCGCAACTCGCCAGGCGCCCGCCACGCGGCGCCGCACTAGAGATAGTTGTTGGTGATGCTGTCGACCAGGCCTTCGCGGCGCATGGCATCCAGGGCCTGCTGCAGGCGGGTCACCACCTCGTCGGGGGTGTCCTTGTTCAAGGCCAGGTAGAGGTCGGATTCCTGGAAGCTGAGCAGGGTCTGCAGGTTGCTGACGCCCTGCTGCTTGGCCAGGTAGCGGGCGACCACGTCGGTGGTGGCCCAGACGTCGATCTCGCCCTTCTGCAACTTGGCGATGTTCTCCTGATCACGCAGGGCGTCGATGGGGACGATGCCCTTTTCCTGAATCATTAGGCTCACGGCGGAATTCTTGTAGGCACCGACGCGCAGCCGGGCTGCCGTGGCCAGGTCTGGCACCTTGAGGGTGCTGCCGGACAGCGCCATGAACACCTTGCGGGTCTTGCCCAGCGGGCCGACCCACTTGAACAGCGGCAGCCTGGACTCGGTGCGCGACACGGAGAACAGCGCGTAGTTGGGGCTTTCCAGGGTCAGGTTGTAGATGCGATCCCAGGGAAAGCGCAGCGAGAGGTTGTAGTCGATCCCGGCGCGCTTGAACATCTCGCGCACCAGATCGGCGCTGATGCCGTCGATGGCATCGTCACGCGCGAAGTTCTTGTCGTCCACCGCCATGTTGAAGGGCGGGAAGTTCTCGGTCAGCAGCACCATGCGATAGCCCGCTGGCAATTCCGCCCGGGCTATCCCCAGGCCGAGGGTGCAACTCAACAGCACGGCGGCGATGGCCAACCAGGACTTGCGCATAGCTCTCTCCTCAGGCGACCGCCCGCGCCGATCGCTCGGCCCGCCGGGATCACAGATAACGATTGAAGATGGTCTGAACCGCGCCGCTCTGGCGCATCTCGTCGAGGGCCTTCTGCAGCTTCTGTACCACCTCGTCGGGGGTCTGCTTGTTCAGCGCCAGGAACAGCTCGCCGCTGTTGAAGCGCAGCAGCATCTTGAGTCCGGTCACGTCTTCCTGGCGGGCCAGGTAACGACCGGCGGGATCTCCGGTGGCCCAGACATCGATCTGTCCCTTGACCAGGCGCTGCACGTTTTCCTGATCGCGCAGCGCAAGATCCGGCTGGAAGCCCTGCTGGACGAGACTCTCGGCTATGGCGTCGCCCTTGTAGGCGCCGATCTTGAGCTGCTGCTTGCGGACATCGTCCAGGCTGCGCAGCTGCAGGTGGCTGTCGGCGCGACCGAGCAGCACCCAGTCGTCCGGGCCGATGGGACCGACCCATTTGAACAGGCCCTCGCGCTCTGGCAGCCGGGCAGTGACGAAGACGCCGTGATCGGGCTGATCCAGGGCCATGCCGTAGATCCGCTCCCAGGGAAATCTCAGGGTGAGGTTGTAGGAGATGCCGGCCCGCTTGCACATCTCGCGGACCATGTCGACGGCGATGCCCTTGAGCTCGCCCTCGCGGGCGAAGTTCTTGCCATCGACGGAGAAGTTGTAGGGCGGGAAGTTTTCCGTCAGCAGCGTCAGCTGATAGCCCGCCGGAAGCTCCGCCCTGACCGCGGTGGATACCAGCAGCAAACCGGCCAAGCAGGCCCAGACTCCCTTGCGCACGCCCCTCTCCCTGCCGGCACCGCCGGTGCTTAAGATTTTGTGGAGCGTATCACAATCCCTTTTTCGGCCAGGTACCGTTTAGCCTCGGGAATGGTGCATTCGCCGAAATGGAAGATGCTCGCGGCCAGCACCGCAGAGGCCTTGCCTTCGAGGATGCCGTCGGCCAGGTGCTGCAGATTGCCGACGCCACCGGAGGCGATCACCGGGATGCCCACCGCCTCGCTGACGGCGCGGGTCACGCCCAGGTCGAAGCCGTTCTTCATGCCGTCCTGGTCCATGCTGGTGAGCAGGATCTCGCCGGCGCCCAGGCCTTCCATCTTCTGCGCCCAGGCCACGGCGTCGAGGCCGGTGGGCTTGCGTCCGCCATGGGTGAATATCTCCCAGCGCGGGGTTTCGCCGGGGCCGCTGACCCGCTTGGCGTCGATGGCCACCACGATGCACTGGGAACCGAAGCGTGCCGCAGATTCGCCGACGAACTCCGGGGTGAAGACCGCCGCGGTGTTGATCGAGACCTTGTCGGCACCGGCGTTGAGCAGGTTGCGGATGTCCTGCACGGTGCGCACGCCACCGCCCACGGTCAGCGGGATGAACACCTGGCTGGCCATGCGCTCCACGGTGTGCAGGGTGGTATCGCGGCCCTGGTGGCTGGCGGTGATGTCGAGGAAGGTGATCTCGTCGGCACCCTGCTCGTTGTAGCGGCGGGCGATCTCCACCGGATCACCGGCATCGCGGATGTTCTCGAACTTGACGCCCTTGACCACGCGGCCATTGTCCACGTCCAGGCAGGGGATGATGCGTTTGGCCAGCGCCATGACTGAGTCCTCAGACCTTGAAGTTGTCGCACAGCGCCTGGGCCTCGGCGACGTCGAGGGTGCCCTCGTAGATCGCGCGGCCGGTGATGGCGCCGATGATGCCCGGGCTGCGGGCGTCGAGCAGGTTCTGGATGTCGCCCAGGTTGTGGATGCCGCCGGAGGCGATCACCGGGATGCTGGTGGCTTCGGCCAGGGCGCGGGTGGCCGGCACGTTGCAGCCCTGCATCATGCCGTCGCGGGCGATGTCGGTGTAGACGATGGCGCTGACGCCGTCGGCTTCGAAGCGACGGGCCAGGTCGGTGACCTGCAGTTCACTGACCTCGGCCCAGCCGTCGGTGGCGACGAAGCCGTCCTTGGCATCCAGGCCGACGATGACCTTGCCGGGGAAGGCCCGGCAAGCTTCAGCGACGAATTCCGGCTGCTTGACCGCCTTGGTGCCGATGATCACGTAGCTGACGCCGGCACGCACATAGTGCTCGATGGTCTCCAGCGAGCGGATGCCGCCGCCGATCTGGATCGGCAGGCCGGGATAGCGCCTGGCGATGGCGGTGACCACCTCGCCATTGACCGGCTGGCCTTCGAAGGCGCCGTTGAGATCCACCAGGTGCAGCCGGCGGCAGCCGCCGTCGACCCACTGGGCGGCCATGGCCACGGGATCGTCGGAGAACACGGTGGAATCTTCCATGCGCCCCTGGCGCAGGCGGACACAGGCACCGTCCTTGAGGTCGATGGCGGGGATGATCAGCATGGCAATACCTTGGCTCGGGGGTGAGGGCGATCTAGGGCTTTTCCAGCGCCCAGATGTCGCTTTCCAGGCTGTCGACACGTTCCCTGAGCAGGGTCTGCACGTCGGCAACCGCCTTGTTGTAGTACAGCGGCCCGCACTCGCGGGCGAAGAAATCCAGCAGTTCCTCGACTTCGAACCGTCCCAGGCGGACCTCGAAGCGATCGTCCAGCAGGGTCTGCAAGGCCGCGACCAGGCGCTGGCTCTGCTCGGGCTCGAGCGTCACCAGCGGCGCGGGCGGCTTGCGCGCCATTACCAGCGGCCGTCCCAGGCGAGGAAGTTGGCATAGAGCTGCAGACCGCAGTCGGCGCTCTTCTCGGGGTGGAACTGGGTGGCGAAGCGCGAGCCGTCGGCCAGCGCCGCGGCGAAGTCCAGGCCGTAATGGCCGCGACCGACCACCTGGCGCGGATTGCCGGCCTCGACATAGAAGCTGTGCACGAAATAGAAGCGGGCGCGATCAGGGATGCTGTGCCAGAGCGGATGGTCGAGCACATGCCTGACCTCGTTCCAGCCCATGTGCGGCACCTTGAGGGTCTCGCCCTCTTCCTGCATGCCGCCCGGGAAGCGGCGCACGGCGCCGGGGAACAGGCCGATGCAGTCCACGCCGCCGTTCTCTTCGCTGCGCTGCATCAGCGCCTGCATGCCGACGCAGACGCCGAGGAAGGGCCGGTCCTGGCTGACTTCGCGTACCAGTTCATCGATGCCCTGGCGGCGGATCTCGGCCATGCAGTCGCGGATGGCGCCGACGCCGGGCAGCACGATGCGGTCCGCCTCGCGGATCACCGCGGGATCGCCGGTCACCAGCACCTGGTGGCTACCGGCATGCTCCAGGGCCTTGGCCACGGAGTGCAGGTTGCCCATGCCATAGTCGATGACGGCTACCGTCTGCATCACAGGCACCCCTTGGTGGAGGGCATGACACCGGCCATGCGCGGATCTTCGCTGAGGGCCATGCGCAGGGCGCGGCCAAAGGCCTTGAACACCGTCTCGATCTGGTGGTGGCTGTTGACGCCGCGCAGGTTGTCGACGTGCAGGGTCACCTGGGCGTGATTGGTGAAGCCCTGGAAGAATTCGAGGAACAGGTCGACGTCCATGCGCCCCACGGTGGCGCGGGTGAAGGGTACGTTCCAGTGCAGTCCGGGCCGGCCGGAAAAGTCGATGACCACCCGTGACAGGGCTTCGTCCAAAGGCACATAGGCATGGCCGTAGCGCTGGATGCCCTTCTTGTCGCCGACGGCCTTGGCGAAGGCCTGGCCGAGGGTGATGCCGATGTCTTCCACCGTGTGGTGGTCGTCGATGTGCAGGTCGCCGCGGCAGTGGATATCGAGGTCGATCAGCCCATGGCGGGCGATCTGGTCGAGCATGTGCTCGAGGAAGGGGACCCCGGTGTCGAAGCGCGCTGCGCCCGTGCCGTCCAGATCCAGGGATACCTTGACCTGGGTTTCCAGGGTGTTGCGCTCGACGGTTGCCTTGCGTTCGGCCATAGCCTGCTCCGCGAAAATCGGTGGGCGAAAGGGCCGATATTATAGGGGCGCGGGG
>NZ_WHOV01000291.1:0-307 GCF_009765395.1 Pseudomonas sp. BAV 4579
TTCGGTGCTGGCCTGGCTCATGCTCTGGGCGGTGGCGGAGATCTCTTCCGAGGCACTGGCGAGGGCATCCGCCGACAGCCGCACGTCGCCGATGATCTGGTTCAGTTTGCCAACGGTGCCATTGATGGAGTTCTTCAGCTCCAGCAACTGGCCCTGGTAGTTGCCGTTCACGGTGCGGCTCAGGTCGCCCTGGGCCAGGCCGGACATGACGCCCATGGCCTCGTTGACCGGTGCCACGATGGCGTCGAGGGTGCCGTTGATGCCGGCGACGATGCGGCGGAAATCGCCCTGGTGGGCACTGGCATCG
>NZ_WHOV01000292.1:0-487 GCF_009765395.1 Pseudomonas sp. BAV 4579
GCGGAGCGCTGGGGATGTCAGCCTACGAGCGGATCACGATGAGCCTACGCGAAGTCGATCGCCTCAAGGTCATCCAGGCGGTGATCGAGGGTTTCCTTACGCCTACACGCGCCGCCCAGCGCCTGCAGCTGAGTACCCGGCAGGTTCACCGCCTGGTGCAGCGTTACCGGGACGCCGGCGTTTCGGGCCTGACCTCATGTAAGCGCGGCCAGTCCAGCAATCATCAGCTGCGGCCAGGCTTGAGCAGCGCGCCGCCGCTCTGATCCGGCAGCACTACCAGGATTTCGGTCCCACGCTTGCGGCCGAAAAGCTCGTTGAATGTCACGGCCTACGCCTGGCCAAGGAAACGGTCCGGCGCATCATGATGGATGCTGGCTTATGGACGCCGCGTCGGCAGCGACCGCCCAAGGTGTACCAGCCACGCAATCGCCGAGCCTGCCTGGGCGAGCTGATCCAGATTGATGGCAGCGATCATCGCTGGTTCGAA
>NZ_WHOV01000040.1:0-27384 GCF_009765395.1 Pseudomonas sp. BAV 4579
GGAAGCGCGGCACAGGACCGTCGTCGGTTGGCGCTGAGCGCAGCGAAGCCCAACGATGAGGTCTGCTGCAGCGATCAAGCGGACGGCGGCGGGGCGGTGAGGAGCCAGGGTTGGAGTCTGGATGTTGGGCTTCGCTGTGCTCAGCCCAACCTACCGCAGCACCTCTGGCGGCGTTACGCGAGCAAGAAAAAGCCCGGCATCTGCCGGGCTTTTTGCGTCATGGAGAGTACCTAGGATTACTCCCGGTCACGTTCCAGCAAAGGCTTGAGGAAGTGGCCGGTATAGGACTTCTTGTTCGCCGCGACGTCCTCGGGGGTACCCGTAGCGATGATCTGACCACCCTTGGAGCCGCCTTCAGGTCCAAGGTCCACCAGCCAGTCCGCGGTCTTGATGACATCGAGGTTGTGCTCGATCACCACCACGGTATTGCCGTGATCCCGCAGGCGATGCAATACGTCCAACAGCTGCTGGATATCGGCGAAGTGCAGACCGGTAGTGGGCTCGTCAAGAATATAGAGTGTCTTGCCGGTATCCCGCTTGGACAACTCCCGCGCCAGCTTCACGCGCTGGGCCTCGCCGCCTGACAGGGTCGTGGCGCTCTGGCCGAGACGGATATAGGACAGGCCGACATCCATCAGCGTCTGCAGCTTGCGCGCCAGGGCCGGGATGGACTCGAAGAAGGCATGGGCCTCTTCGATGGTCATGTCCAGGACCTCGGTGATGGTCTTGCCCTTGTACTTCACCTCCAGGGTCTCGCGGTTGTATCTCTTGCCCTTGCAGACGTCACAGGCGACGTAGACGTCCGGCAGGAAGTGCATCTCCACCTTGATCACGCCGTCGCCCTGGCAGGCCTCGCAGCGGCCGCCCTTGACGTTGAAGGAGAAGCGCCCCGGGGTGTAGCCGCGGGAGCGGGATTCCGGGACGCCGGAAAACAATTCGCGAATCGGGGTGAAAAGACCGGTGTAGGTCGCCGGGTTGGAACGTGGCGTCCGGCCGATGGGGCTCTGGTCGATGTCCACCACCTTGTCCAGGTGCTGCATGCCGTCGAAGCTGTCATGGGCGGCGACCTCCAGGGTCGTCGCGCCATTGAGCGCCGTGGCGGTGAGCGGGAAAAGGGTGTTGTTGATCAGGGTCGACTTGCCGGAGCCGGATACCCCGGTCACGCAGGTCAGCAGGCCGACGGGAATCTCCAGATTGACGTTCTGCAGGTTGTTGCCGCGGGCACCCTTGAGCTTCAGCAGCTTCTTCTTGTCCCGCGGCGTGCGCTTGGCGGGGACTGCGATCTTCTTGCGGCCCGAAAGGTACTGTCCGGTCACCGAGTCGGGATGGCGCATGACCTGGTCGGGCGTGCCTTCCGCGATGATCTGGCCGCCGTGCACGCCGGCGCCCGGACCTATGTCGATGACATAGTCCGCCAGGAGGATGGCGTCCTCGTCGTGCTCGACGACGATGACCGTGTTGCCCAGGTCGCGCAAGTGGGTCAGGGTACCCAGCAGGCGTTCGTTGTCGCGCTGGTGGAGGCCGATGGAAGGCTCGTCGAGGATGTACATGACGCCCACCAGACCCGCACCGATCTGGCTGGCCAGGCGGATACGCTGCGCCTCGCCGCCGGACAGGGTGTCGGCGCTGCGATCCAGGGTCAGGTAGTCCAGGCCGACATTGACCAGGAATTGTAGGCGCTCACGAATCTCCTTGAGGATCTTGTCGGCGATCTGCTGCCGCTGGCCCTTGAGGGTGAGGTCCTGGAAGTACTGGGTGGCATCGCCCACGGGCAGGCGGGTGACCGCCGGCAGGGTCTTGTCACCGACCCAGACATGCCGGGCTTCGCGCCGCAGTCGGGTGCCATTGCAGTCAGGGCAATGCTGGGTGCTCAGATACTTCGCCAGTTCTTCGCGCACGCTCTGGGATTCGGTCTCGCGATAACGCCGCTCCAGATTGGGCAGGATGCCTTCGAAGGGGTGGGCACGCTTGACGATGTCGCCGCGATCATTCAGATAGCGGAAGTTGACGCTCTCGCGTCCGGAGCCGCTGAGGACCGCCTTGCGGTGCTTGTCATCGAGCCCCTTGAAGGGCTCGTCCAGGCTGAAGCCATAGTGACTCGCCAATGAGCCGAGCATCTGGAAGTAGTAGACGTTGCGCCTGTCCCAGCCGCGGATGGCGCCTTCGCTGAGACTGAGCTCCTCGTTGACCACCCGGCGGGCATCGAAGAACTGCTTCACGCCCAGGCCGTCGCAGGTCGGGCAGGCACCGGCGGGGTTGTTGAAGGAAAACAGCTTGGGCTCTAGCTCGCCGATGGAGAAGCCGCAGATCGGACAGGCGAAACGCGCGGAGAAGACGATCTCCTCACCCTTCCCGCCTTCCATGGGCGCGATGATGGCCATGTCGTCGGCCAGCTTCAGCGCCGTCTCGAAGGATTCCGCCAGGCGTTGCTGGAGGTCTTCGCGCACCTTGAAGCGATCCACGACCACCTCGATGGTGTGCTTCTTCTGCTTGTCGAGCTTGGGCAGTTCGTCCATCTCGTGCAGACGGCCATTGACGCGGACGCGGACGAAGCCCTGGGCGCGCAATTCCTCGAATACCGAGAGGTGTTCACCCTTGCGCTCGCGCACGATGGGGGCGAGCAGCATCAGTCGCTCGCCTTCCGGCATGGCCAGCACCTGATCGACCATCTGGCTGACGGTCTGGGCTTCCAGGGGCACGTCGTGTTCCGGGCAGCGGGGCGTACCGACGCGCGCATAGAGCAGACGAAGGTAGTCGTAGATCTCGGTGATGGTACCCACGGTGGAGCGCGGGTTGTGCGAGGTGGATTTCTGCTCGATGGAAATCGCCGGGGACAGGCCTTCGATGGTGTCCACGTCGGGCTTTTCCATCATCGACAGGAACTGCCGGGCATAGGCCGACAGGGATTCCACGTAGCGGCGCTGGCCTTCGGCATAGAGGGTGTCGAACGCCAGCGAAGACTTGCCGGAACCGGACAGGCCGGTAATGACGATGAGCTTGTCCCGGGGGAGGGTAAGGTCGATGTTCTTGAGATTATGGGTGCGGGCCCCACGGATGAGGATTTTATCCACGTAGACTTCTGCCTCGTTTTGGCGGCGCTTCAATAGGAAAGAGGTCTCGTCCCGGGCTGCGGCTATCTGCCGCGCCTGTGAGAGAGGGGGTAAGGCTGGTAAAATTGGTGGCCCGACGGCGGTGAGCGGGCGTTCGTGATCCTGGCGGTCGGGAACGTTCGGACGAGCGTTCGGCTATCTTCACCGCTTCCTCCCTAAATGGTCATTGTCACGACTGTTTTAAAGCTGTGTGGCGACGTAACAGCCTGTCGCCGACGAGAGGATTATCAATGCTCGACAAGCGCAGTGAAGCCATGAACGGCGTCGAACGCCGTGCCGCCGTAGGGCTGGCCCTGGTCTTCGCCTTTCGTATGCTCGGTATGTTCATGGTGCTCCCGGTCCTGGCGACCTATGGTCAGGAGTTGGCGGATGCCACCCCGGCGCTGATTGGCCTGGCCATAGGTGCCTATGGTTTGACCCAAGCGGTCCTGCAAATTCCCCTGGGGACGCTGTCCGATCGCATCGGTCGACGCCCCATCATCATTGGTGGACTGCTGGTGTTCGCCCTTGGTGCCGCCATTGCCGCCAATGCCCACTCGATCTGGGGTGTCATCGCCGGTCGTATCGTGCAGGGCGGCGGTGCCATTTCGGCCGCCATCATGGCACTGCTGTCGGATCAGACCCGCGAGCAGCATCGCACCAAGGCCATGGCTACCATCGGCATGAGCATCGGCGTGTCCTTTGCCGTGGCGATGGTGGCCGGACCACTGCTGACCCGTGCCTATGGTCTGGCCGGTCTGTTCTGGGCGACCTGCGGACTGGCACTGGTCGGCTTGCTGATCGTGCTGTTCCTGGTTCCTCACCAGGCTTCGCCCTTTGCCCATCGGGAGTCGAATCTGGCGCGCCAGGCGCTGGGCGCCACCCTGCGCAATCGCGATCTGCTAAGGCTGGACTTCGGTATCCTGTCGCTGCACGCCGTGCTGATGGCCAGTTTCGTCGTCCTGCCGCTGGCCCTCGCCGAACACGCCGGCCTGCCCAAGGAAGAGCACTGGTGGGTTTACCTGACCGCACTGGTGGTCGGCTTCTTCGCCATGGTTCCCTTCATCATCTATGGTGAAAAGAAGCGACGGATGAAGCGCGTGCTGGTGGGCGCCATCAGTGTGCTGGTGCTCTGCGAGCTGTACTTCTTCTTTTTCAGCGACAGCCTGGTGGCCCTGGTCATCGGCATCGTGGTGTTCTTTACCGCCTTCAACCTGCTGGAGGCCTCGCTGCCGTCACTGGTGAGCAAGGTGGCGCCCGCCGGCGGCAAGGGCACCGCCATGGGGATCTATTCCACCAGTCAGTTCCTTGGTTCCGCATTGGGCGGTATCCTCGGTGGCTGGCTGTTCCAGCATGGTGGCCTGTCCACCGTCTTCCTGGGTTGTGCGGCGCTTTGCCTGGGATGGGCGGTGGTAGCTGGTACGATGCGAGAACCGCCCTATGTCACCAGTCTGCGTTTGCCGGTTACGCCCGCGCTAGTCAACGACCAGGGATTGGTCGGACGCCTGTTGGCCCTGGCTGGAGTGACCGACGCGGTAGTGGTGGCGGAAGAACAAGCCGTCTATATCAAGATCGATACTAAAATCGTTGATCGGGCGCAACTGGAGCGACTGGTAAGCCAAACGCCAGTCGCCGCTTGATCGACAGCCCTATCAGGAGATTCATATGGCCCGTGGCGTCAACAAAGTCATCCTCGTCGGCAACGCCGGCGCCGATCCCGAAACCCGTTACATGCCCAATGGCAATGCGGTGACCAATGTCACCCTGGCCACCAGCGAAAGCTGGAAGGACAAGCAGACCGGCCAGCAGCAGGATCGTACCGAATGGCACCGGGTGGTGTTCTTTGGTCGTCTGGCCGAGATCGCCGGCGAGTACATCCGCAAGGGCTCCCAGGTCTATGTCGAAGGCAGCCTGCGTACCCGCAAGTGGCAGGGTCAGGACGGTCAGGATCGCTACACCACCGAAATCGTGGTCGATATCAACGGCAACATGCAGTTGCTGGGTGGTCGCGGTGGCAATGCCGGTGGCAACGATGAATACAACCAGAGCGCCCCTGCGCCCCAGCAGCAGCGTGCCCCTCGTCCCCAGCAGTCGGCTCCGCAGTACGACAACGGTGGCAATGCCGGCTCTGGCAACAGTCGCCCCCAGCAGCAGCCCAAGCCCCAGCAGCAGCCGGCGCAGCAGGACTACGACAGCTTCGACGACGACATTCCCTTCTAGGGGCTCGTTGATCAGGCAAAGAAAAAGGGCAGCCAGTGGCTGCCCTTTCTTTTTGGTGGAGGCGGGGGGATTTGAACCCCCGTCCGCCAGCTCTCCGCTATCGGTTCTACATGCTTAGCCCGGTCTACTGAGTTAACCCATTGCGGCCCGACGGGCAGGGTGCTTTGGGCGAGCTGTATAAGTTTTAGCCGTTACGTCTACAGCGACCTTGGCGGCGATCCTGTTCTATCTGACAGTCGTTTCGGGTTTACAGGCATCCCCTAGCGACTGCTAGCCGCGTTAAGCAGCTAGAGCGTAGTTGTCGTCGTTGGCAACTATAAGTTTGCAGCAGCGAATTTACGAGTTCTGCTACCAGCTCGGCATGCCCCTCAAGTTTCGTTACCGGCGTCGAATCCTAATCGCCCCCAAAACTTGCTGGTCGTTCACTATAGGAATTCCAGTCGTCCTGTGCAAGTCATTGCTGACGAAACGTTTTTTTCCGCTTGGCTAATTCGCGTCCTTGCGGACGGCGCGCTGGATCTCACGGTCGGAATCGCGTTCGCGTTCGGTGGCACGCTTGTCGAATTCCTTCTTGCCCTTGGCCAGGGCGATCTCGCACTTGACCAGGTGTTTTTTCCAGTAGAGCGACAGTGCAACGCAGGCATAGCCCTTCTGTTGCACCGCGCCGAACAGCTTGCCGAGCTCGCGCTTGTTCAGCAGCAGCTTGCGGGTACGGGTCGGGTCGGCGATGACGTGGGTGCTGGCAGTCTGTAGCGGGGTGATGTGGCTGCCGAGCAGCCAGGCTTCACCGTCTTTTAGCAGCACGTAGCTGTCGGTCAGCTGCACCTTGCCGGCTCTCAGGCTCTTGACCTCCCAGCCTGCCAGGGAAACACCTGCCTCGAAACGGGTGTCGACGAAGTATTCGTGTAGCGCTTTCTTGTTCTGCGCGATGCTACCGGGGGAGACTTTCTTTTGCTTGGCCATGATTCCAGGGTACAGCGAGTCGGGGGAAATGTCGCCACGCGCTTGAGCGGGTATGAGCAAACACGGACAATACCGCGGTTCTGGACCGTGGCAGGCTGGTGCGGGAGTAAAATGCGAGCGCCGCCCTCAAATTCAAGGTCCGACACCGATATCGCTATTCTACGAGGTTCCGATGAGCTCGCACATCCAACGTTCGGCGTTGCTGCCCTATCCCGCTTCGGCGCTCTATGCGCTGGTTAATGACGTGGACCGTTATCCGGAGTTCCTGCCGTGGTGCTCGTCCGCCCAGATTCTGGAGCAGAACGAAGGGCTGATGCGCGCTGGTCTCACCGTGGCCAAGGGCGGCCTCAGTCAACAGTTCACGACCCGCAATACCCTGGCGCCGGACGAGTCCATCACCATGGATCTGGAGAAGGGGCCCTTCAAGCAGCTGCATGGTTTCTGGACATTCAAGGCGCTGGGCGACAAGGCCTGCAAGATCTCGCTGGATCTGTCCTTCGAATACGACAGTGCTATCGTGCGCGCGACCCTGGGCCCGCTGTTCAATCAGGCGGCCAATACCATGGTGGATGCCTTCTGCCAGCGTGCCCGAGCCCTCTATGGCTGAGCGTCTCGCCATCGAGGTGGCGCTGGCGCTGCCTGAGCGGCAATGGCTATTGAGTCTGGAGCTGGAGGAGGGCGCCACGGTCGCGCAGGCCGTGCTGGCTTCGGGTCTGCTCGACCAGCTGACGCCAGAGCAGCGCGAAGGCTATCGGGTCGGCATCTTTGGCAAGCAGGTCGCCAAGCCGGAAGAAAGGAAGTTGCTCGAAGGCGAGCGGGTCGAGATCTACCGCCCGCTGCTTGCGGATCCCAAGGAGAGTCGCAAGCGGCGAGCCGAAAAGGCCAGAGCCAAGGCTGGACTCTAGCTGGAGATCACTGGCCGTCGGTACGGATGCGGTCGGGAGTCGGGATGGCAGCCGGCCGAGCGCTATCGATCTCTTTCTGAATAGTGTCTTCGGTCGAGCCGGGCACGGCGGGCGTTTCCGGTGCTGCCACAGGCGCAGTAGCGGGTTGCGCCGGCGCGGTGGGATCCACGCTGGTGCCACTGTCGGTACCCATGATCTGCTGTTCACGACTGGTGCCGGGCATGAAATCGCCAGCCAGACCGCTCAGCTGGTTGTCACCATTGAACACCAGGCTGACACGCTCCTGTTTCCGCTGACCACCGGCGGCCTGCAGGCTGTACAGATAGTCCCACCGATTGGGATGGAAGGTGTCCTGGATCAGCGGCGAACCCATGATAAACCGGACCTGTTGTCGGGTCATTCCGGGGCGCAACTGGTCTATCATGTCCTGGGTGACGACGTTGCCCTGCTGGATGTCGATCTTGTAAACCCCCGGCAGAGAGCAGCCGGCGAGCATGGCTAGGCCCATCAGAGAGAGCCCGGTCAGCGTTTGCTTGAGGTTTTGCATCGGTGGGAGACTTCCACTATCTTGCTGGGCAACGAAGCACCGATCATACCCGTATTCCCGAGGGCTGCGAAAGCACTCGGCACCGAGAAAGAGCATGGTAGAGAACAACGAACTCCGCAAAGCGGGTCTGAAAGTGACCCTGCCGCGCGTCAAGATATTGCAGATGCTGGACACCACCGAGCAGCGCCACATGAGCGCTGAAGACGTTTACAAGGCGCTGATGGAAGCAGGTGAGGACGTGGGGCTGGCAACGGTCTATCGTGTCCTTACCCAGTTCGAAGCGGCCGGCCTGGTGGTGCGCCACAATTTCGATGGCGGTCACGCCGTGTTCGAGTTGGCCGACACCGGACACCACGATCACATGGTGGATGTGGATACCGGCGAAGTCATCGAGTTCACCGATGCCTCGATCGAAAAGCGTCAGCGCGAGATCGTCGAAGAGCATGGTTTCGAGCTGGTCGATCACAATCTCGTGCTGTACATCCGTCAGCGCAAGTGAAGATCCAGACATGAAAAAGGCGACTCCGAGTCGCCTTTTTCATGTCTGCTACCAGCCCGCATCTAGCGGCTGACCACCAGCTTGCGGGCATGGGCGAGGGATTCGCGGGTAAGGTCGACGCCGCCGAGCATGCGCGCCACCTCCTCCACACGGCGCGCCCGGTCCAGTTTTGCAACCGCCGTACGGGTCTCGTCGGTGCCGCGCTCCTTGTGCACGAACAGATGCTGATGCCCCTGGGCCGCTACCTGGGGCAGGTGGGTGACCGTCAGTACCTGGCCGCGCTCGCCCAGCTGCCGCAGCAGTTGGCCGACCACCTCGGCGGTCGGGCCGCCGATGCCGACGTCCACTTCGTCGAACACCAGCGTGGGCGTGCGCGAGGTCTGGGCGGTGATGACCTGGATGGCCAGACTGATCCGTGACAGTTCGCCACCGGAAGCGACCTTGGCCAGCGGGCGCAGGGGTTGGCCCGGGTTGGCGCTGACGCGGAATTCGACTCCCTCGTTGCCCACCGGCTGGGGCTCGCCGGTGCTGCCTGGCGTGAGGGTGATGCTGAAGCGGCCACCTGGCATGCCCAGGCGCTGCATCTCGGTTTCGACCGCTGCGGCCAGCTCCGGCGCCCGTTGCTCGCGCAGACGGCTCAATTCGCCGGCCTTCTCCTGGTAGTGGCGCTCGAAGGCAGCCAGCTCTTCCTGCAGGCGCTCCAGGGCGACGTCGTCGGCATCCAGCGATTGCAGTTCGTTGCGCAGCTGCTCGTGCAGCTCCAGCAGGGCTTCGGGTTGCACGCGATGCTTGCGGGCGAGGCTGTAGACGCTGTCGAGACGCTCCTGTACCGCCTGCTGACGCTCCGGGTCAGCTTCGAAATGATCGACGAAGCGATTGAGTTCGTTCATCGCCTCCTCGATCTGGATCTGCGCGGAGGCGAGCAGGTTGCTGGCTTCCTGGATCTGCGCAGGCGGGCGGTCGAAGGCAGTCAGGCGTGCCACGCTGGCATTGAGCGCTGACTGGGCGTTGCCCTGCTCGTTCTCGGTACAGAGGTCCATGGCCTGGCGGCAGGCCAGCAGGATGTGCTCGGCACTCGCCAGATCGCTCTGCTCCTGCTCCAGGGCCTGCAGCTCGCCCTCGGCCAGGGCGAGGTTGTCGAGTTCTTCCAGCTGATAGCTGAGCAGCTGATGGCGGGCGCGTTGCTCGTCACCGTTGCGGGTCAGGCGCTCCAGGGTCTGGCGCACCTGGCGCCAGCGCTGGGCGGCGAGTTGCACCTGGCGGACCAGCTCGCCCGCGCCGGCGTATTCGTCCAGCAGGCGGCGATGGGTATCGAGTCCGAGCAGCGACTGGTGTTCGTGCTGGTTGTGGATGTCGATCAGCAGCCCGCCGAGGGTCTTGAGGTCGGCCAGCGGACAGGGCGAGCCATTGATATAGCCGCGCGAGCGTCCTTCGCGGGTGATGACGCGGCGCAGCAGGCAGGGGCCGTCCTGCTCCAGGTCTCGCTCGGCGAGCCACTGCCGGGCTTCAGGAATGTCGGTGGTGTCGAAGCTGGCCAGGACATCGGCCTTGTCGGCACCCGGCCTTACCGCATCGCTGTCGGCGCGGTCGCCCAGGGTGAGGCCGAGGGCATCGAGCATGATGGACTTGCCGGCGCCGGTTTCGCCGGTGATCACGGTCATGCCGCGCTCGAGGTCGAGGTCGAGGTGTTCGACGATGGCGTAGTTGCGGACGGACAGATGCACCAGCATGCGACGATCTCCGAAAGCGGTTTTCTGGTTGTTTATACAGTGCCTCTCGGGTACTGGCAATCCATACAGCTCTTGAAGCACCGGCTGGCGGCCCCATATAGGCGCCATCGATCAAGGCGTCGTCCATCAACGGGCGCGCCCACCGGCATTATCACAGGAGGACTCCATGGCCGACGAACAGAACTCCCAGACTCCCGAGCACGAAGCAGCCGCTCAGGGCGACGTCCAGCACGAGGATCTCGCCACCCGCGTCGCCACGCTCGAAGAGCAACTCGCTGCTGCCCAGGATCAGTCGCTGCGCAGCGTCGCCGAACTGCAGAACGTGCGTCGTCGCGCCGAGCAGGATGTGGAGAAGGCGCACAAGTTCGCGCTGGAAAAATTCGCCGGCGATCTCTTGCCGGTGCTCGACAGCCTGGAGCGTGGCCTGGAACTGTCCAATGCCAGCGACGAGACCCTCAAGCCCATGCGTGAAGGCATGGAGCTGACCCTGAAGATGCTGCAGGACACCCTCAAGCGCTATCAGGTCGAGGCCGTCGATCCCCACGGCGCGCCCTTCAATCCGGAGCACCACCAGGCCATGGCCATGGAGGAAAGCGCTACCGCCGAGCCGGGTAGCGTGCTCAAGGTGTTTCAAAAGGGCTATCTGCTCAATGGCCGCCTGCTGCGGCCGGCGATGGTGGTAGTCAGCAAGGCACCTGCGGCGCAGCAGCCGAGTATCGACGAAAAAGCTTGAAATTCTTTCGCTCGGCCCCATCTGGTAGGCAAGCGAACATCAAAGGCCCCCTGAGCGGGCCGCGCGGAATCTGAGATTTCTGGAGAAGACTACATGGGCAAGATCATCGGTATCGACCTGGGGACGACCAACTCCTGCGTCGCGATCCTCGAAAACGGTAACGTCAAGGTGCTGG
This sequence comes from Pseudomonas sp. BAV 4579, assembly GCF_009765395.1. Lineage (NCBI taxonomy): Bacteria > Pseudomonadati > Pseudomonadota > Gammaproteobacteria > Pseudomonadales > Pseudomonadaceae > Pseudomonas > Pseudomonas sp. BAV 4579. Next base: position 10,862 of record NZ_WHOV01000040.1, read on the forward strand.
AAAACGCCGAAGGCACCCGTACCACGCCGTCCATCATCGCCTACACCAACGATGGCGAGACCCTGGTCGGCCAGCCGGCCAAGCGCCAGGCGGTGACCAATCCGCAGAACACCCTGTACGCGGTCAAGCGTCTGATCGGTCGGCGTTATGAAGAAAACGTCGTGCAGAAAGACATCGAGATGGTCCCCTACAAGATCGTCAAGGCCGACAACGGTGACGCCTGGGTCGAGGCCAAGGGCCAGAAGGTGGCGCCGCCCCAGGTGTCTGCCGAAGTCCTGAAGAAGATGAAGAAGACCGCCGAGGACTACCTGGGCGAAGCCGTGACCGAGGCGGTCATCACCGTACCGGCCTACTTCAACGACAGCCAGCGCCAGGCCACCAAGGATGCCGGTCGCATCGCCGGTCTGGACGTCAAGCGCATCATCAACGAGCCCACCGCGGCTGCCCTGGCCTATGGCCTGGACAAGGCCAAGGGCGACCACACCGTGATCGTCTATGACCTGGGCGGTGGCACCTTCGACGTCTCGGTCATCGAGATCGCCGAGGTCGACGGTGAGCATCAGTTCGAGGTGCTGGCCACCAATGGCGACACCTTCCTGGGTGGCGAAGACTTCGACATCCGCCTGATCGACTATCTCGTCGAAGAGTTCAAGAAAGAAAGCGGCATGAACCTCAAGGGTGACCCGCTGGCCATGCAGCGCCTGAAGGAAGCTGCCGAGAAGGCCAAGATCGAACTGTCCTCGGCTACCCAGACCGACGTCAACCTGCCGTACATCACCGCCGATGCCAGCGGTCCCAAGCACCTGAACGTCAAGGTCTCCCGCGCCAAGCTGGAGTCCCTGGTGGAAGAGCTGGTCGAGCGCACCATCGAGCCGTGCCGCACGGCGCTGAAGGACTCCGGCCTGGACGTCTCCGACATCCACGAGGTCATCCTGGTGGGCGGTCAGACCCGCATGCCGCTGGTGCAGAAGCGCGTGGCCGACTTCTTCGGCAAGGAAGCGCGCAAGGACGTCAACCCGGATGAAGCCGTCGCCATCGGTGCCGCCATTCAGGGCGCCGTGCTGGCCGGCGACGTCAAGGACGTGCTGCTGCTGGACGTCACTCCGCTGACCCTGGGCATCGAGACCATGGGTGGCGTGATGACCGCGCTGATCGAGAAGAACACCACCATCCCGACCAAGAAGTCGCAGGTGTTCTCCACCGCCGACGACAACCAGGGCGCCGTGACCATCCACGTGCTGCAGGGCGAGCGCAAGCAGGCCGCGCAGAACAAGTCGCTGGGCAAGTTCGACCTGGCCGAGATCCCGCCGGCGCCGCGTGGCGTGCCGCAGATCGAGGTGACCTTCGACATCGACGCCAACGGCATCCTCAACGTGTCCGCCAAGGACAAGGCCACCGGCAAGCAGCAGTCCATCGTCATCAAGGCGTCCTCCGGTCTGTCCGAGGACGAGATTCAGCAGATGGTGCGTGACGCCGAGGCCAATGCCGACGAGGATCGCAAGTTCGAAGAGCTGGCTGCCGCCCGCAACCAGGGTGATGCCCTGGTGCACGGCACCCGCAAGATGCTGACCGAGGCCGGCGACAAGGCCACCGCGGAAGAGAAGAGCACCATCGAGAAGGCCATCGGCGAACTGGAAACCGCAGTACGCGGCGACGACAAGGATGCCATCGAAGCCAAGATGAATGCCCTGTCCCAGGCCTCCGCGCCGCTGGCCCAGAAGCTCTATTCCGAGCAGGGTGCTGCCGCGGGTGCCGAAGGCGCCTCGGCCAAGGCGGACGGTGATGCCAAGAAGCCCGGCGACGACGTGGTCGATGCCGAGTTCGAGGAAGTGAAGGACAACAAGTAAGCCGCGTGCTTACCGCACCTGACGGGCTTCGGCCCGTCGGATCCGCCACGCGGGAGCCTGCTCCCGCGTTGGCGTGTCTGGAGGGTGAGAAAATTTAAGGTGCAGAAAGTCTATGGCCAAACGTGATTACTATGAGGTGCTCGGGGTCGAGCGCGGCGCCAGCGAAGCCGAGCTCAAGAAGGCCTACCGACGCCTGGCGATGAAATACCACCCGGATCGCAATCCGGGTGACGCGGCTGCCGAAGAGCAGTTCAAGGAGGCCGCAGAGGCCTACGAAGTGCTGTCCGATGCGGGCAAGCGCTCTGCCTATGACCAGTACGGCCATGCTGGCGTCGATCCGAGCATGGGTGGCGGCGGTTTCGGTGGTGCGGCGGGTGGCGCGAGCTTCTCCGACATCTTCGGCGACGTCTTCAGCGACTTCTTCGGCGGGCGCGGTGGTGCCGGTGGGCGTGGCGGTCCGCAGCGCGGCGCCGACCTGCGCTACACCCTGGATCTGGATCTGGAAGAGGCGGTGCGCGGGACCACGGTCACCATTCGCGTGCCCACCCTGGTCGAATGCAAGGTCTGCGACGGCAATGGCGCCAAGCCAGGTACCTCGGCGTCCACCTGCCCTACCTGCGGCGGCATCGGTCAGGTGCGCATGCAGCAGGGCTTCTTCTCGGTGCAGCAGGCCTGCCCGCGCTGCCACGGCAGCGGCAAGATCATTCCCGAGCCCTGCACGGCCTGCCATGGTCAGGGGCGCGTGGAAGAGCAGAAGACCCTGTCGGTCAAGGTGCCGGCGGGCGTCGACACTGGCGACCGCATTCGCCTGACCGGCGAGGGCGAGGCCGGGACCCTGGGCGGTCCGAGCGGCGATCTCTACGTGGTGGTCAATGTGCGCGAGCACTCGATCTTCCAGCGCGACGGCAAGCATCTCTATTGCGAGGTGCCGATCAACTTCACCGACGCCGCCCTGGGTGGCGAGCTGGAAGTGCCGACCCTGGATGGCCGCGTCAAGCTGAAGATCCCCGAGGGCACCCAGACCGGCAAGATGTTCCGCCTGCGGGGCAAGGGCGTGACGCCCGTGCGTGGCGGTGGCGCCGGCGATCTGATGTGCAAGGTGGTGGTGGAGACTCCGGTCAACCTGAGCCGGCGGCAGCGCGAGCTGCTCGAGGAATTCCGCAACACCCTGCAGAGCGACAGCTCCCATTCGCCCCGGGCCAGTGGCTGGTTCGACGGCATGAAGCGCTTCTTCGACGACCTGTAAATCGGCAGGGGCGCCGTCGCGAGGCGGCGCCCGGCCAGCAGCCTGGAGCTGATGATGCGACGTATAGCTGTAATGGGCGCCGCGGGGCGCATGGGCAAGACCCTGATCGAAGCGGTCCAGCAGACCCAGGGCGCTGCCGGCCTGACCGCCGCGGTGGATCGTCCCGAGAGCAGCCTGGTGGGTGCCGACGCGGGCGAGCTCGCCGGCATCGGCCGTAACGGGGTGATGCTGTCGGGTGACCTGGCGCGGGTGCTGGATGATTTCGATGTCGTCATCGACTTCACCCACCCCAACGTGACCCTGCAGAATCTGGCGCTCTGCCGCAAGGCGAAGAAGGCCATGGTGATCGGCACCACCGGCTTCACCGCCGAGCAGAAGCTGACCCTGCTGGAGGCGAGCAAGGAAATCCCCATCGTCTTCGCGGCCAACTTCAGCGTCGGCGTCAATCTCTGTCTCAAGCTGCTGGATACCGCTGCCCGGGTGCTGGGTGACGAGGTCGATATCGAGATCATCGAGGCGCATCACAGGCACAAGGTCGATGCGCCCTCGGGTACCGCCCTGCGCATGGGCGAGGTCGTCGCTCAGGCGCTGGGTCGTGATCTGGAAGAAGTGGCCGTCTATGGCCGGGAAGGCCAGACCGGTGCCCGCGATCGCCAGACCATCGGCTTCGCCACCGTGCGTGCCGGCGACGTGGTGGGCGATCACACGGTGCTGTTCGCCAGTGAAGGCGAGCGGGTCGAGATCACCCACAAGGCCTCCAGTCGCATGACCTTCGCCAAGGGCGCCGTGCGCGCAGCCCTCTGGCTCAAGGACAGACAGCCGGCGCTATATGACATGCAGGACGTGCTGGAGTTGCGCTGACCCGCTTGCGGGGGTGCCAGTCGTGATCAATTCCTGTACAATGCAGCTTTAGTGTATCCACTAAAAGCTAGCGCAGAATGAAATCACAACATTAAAACGGGATGACTCTTCGAGATGTCATCCCGTTTTTTTGCACCCTGCGTTTGCCCGCCAAGGCTTGATTTTCGGAGGTATTCTTGACTAAGCCAGCCATACTCGCACTTGCCGATGGCAGCATCTTTCGCGGCGAATCCATCGGTGCCGACGGCCACACGGTCGGCGAAGTGGTGTTCAACACCGCCATGACCGGCTACCAGGAAATCCTGACCGATCCTTCCTATGCGAAGCAGATCGTCACCCTGACCTATCCGCACATCGGCAACACCGGCACCACGCCGCAGGATGGCGAGGCCGCCCAGGTCTGGGCCGCCGGACTGATCATCCGTGACCTGCCGCTGCTGGCCAGCAACTGGCGCAACAAGCAGTCGCTGCCCGACTATCTCAGGGAAAACGGCACCATCGCCATCGCTGGCATCGACACTCGTCGACTGACCCGCATCCTTCGCGAGAAGGGCGCCCAGGATGGCTGCATCCTCACCGGCGAAGACGCCACCGAAGAGCGCGCCCTGGAACTGGCCCGCGCCTTCCCCGGCCTCAAGGGCATGGACCTGGCCAAGGAAGTCAGCGTCAAGCAGCGCTACGAATGGCGTTCCAGCGTCTGGTCGCTGGAGACCGACAGCCACGCCGAGATCCCGGCCGAGCAGTTGCCCTATCACGTGGTGGCCTTCGACTACGGCGTCAAGCTGAACATCCTGCGCATGCTGGTGGCCCGCGGCTGCCGCATCACCGTGCTGCCGGCCCAGACCCCGGCCAGCGAAGCCCTGGCGCTGCAGCCCGACGGTATCTTCCTGGCCAATGGTCCGGGCGATCCCGAGCCTTGCGACTACGCTATCAAGGCGATCCAGGACGTCCTGGAAACCGAGATTCCGGTGTTCGGCATCTGCCTGGGCCACCAGTTGCTGGCCCTGGCTTCCGGCGCCAAGACGGTGAAGATGCCCAATGGTCACCACGGCGCCAACCATCCGGTGCAGGATCTCGACAGCGGCGTGGTGATGATCACCAGCCAGAACCACGGTTTTGCCGTGGACGAGGCCAGTCTGCCGGCCAATGTGCGGGCGACCCACAAGTCGCTGTTCGACGGCACCCTGCAGGGCATCGAATGGACCGACAAGGTCGCCTTCAGCTTCCAGGGTCACCCCGAGGCGAGCCCTGGCCCGCACGACGTGGCACCGCTGTTCGACAAGTTCATCCAGGCCATGGCCGCGCGCCGCTAAGACGAGAGGAGGGTAAGGCTCATGCTGGCGAATCTGGGTGTCATCGACTTCTGGACCTATGTGGTCGGGACCCTGTTCGTCATCCTGCTGCCCGGCCCCAACTCCTTCTTCGTGCTTGCCACCAGCGCCCAGCGCGGTATCCGCAGCGGTTACCAGGCGGCTTCCGCGGTGTTCCTCGGTGACGCCGTGCTGATGCTGCTCTCCGCCCTGGGCGTCGCCTCGCTGCTCAAGGCCGAGCCGCTGTTCTTCCAGATCCTCAAGTATCTGGGTGCGGCCTATCTGTTCTACCTCGGCTGGGGCATGTTGCGCGGCGGACTCAAGTCCTGGCGCAGTCCAGCCCAGGGCCAGGCCGAGGCGACCCTGCGCGAAGACGTTCATCAGCCGTTCCGCAAGGCGCTACTGCTGAGTCTGTCGAATCCGAAGGCGATCCTGTTCTTCGTCTCCTTCTTCATCCAGTTCGTGGACCCCGGTTACGCCCATCCGGCGCTGTCCTTTCTAGTGCTGGGCGCGGTCCTGGAAGCCATCAGCTTCTGCTACCTGTCGTTCCTGATTTTCTGCGGCGTTCGCCTGGCGGCCTGGTTCCGTCAGCGGCGTCGCCTCAGCGCGGGCGCCACCGGTGGCGTCGGCGCCCTGTTCGTGGGGTTCGGTGTGAAGTTGGCCACCGCGACCCTGACCTGATTACCTGCATTCGAGAAGCCCATGCCTAAGCGTACAGACATCAAGAGCATCCTGATCCTCGGAGCCGGCCCCATCGTCATCGGCCAGGCCTGCGAATTCGACTATTCCGGCGCCCAGGCCTGCAAGGCCCTGCGCGAGGAAGGCTTCCGCGTCATCCTGGTGAACTCCAATCCGGCCACCATCATGACCGACCCGTCGATGGCCGACGCCACCTACATCGAGCCGATCAAGTGGGCCACCGTGGCCAAGATCATCGAGAAGGAGCGCCCCGACGCCCTGCTGCCGACCATGGGTGGCCAGACCGCGTTGAACTGCGCCCTGGATCTGGAGCGCCATGGCGTGCTGGCGAAATTCGGCGTCGAGATGATCGGCGCCAACGCCGATACCATCGACAAGGCCGAGGATCGCTCGCGCTTCGACAAGGCCATGAAGGACATCGGTCTGGCCTGTCCGGTCTCGGGCATCGCCCACAGCATGGAAGAAGCCTACGGCGTGCTGGAGAAGGTCGGCTTCCCCTGCATCATTCGGCCGTCCTTCACCATGGGCGGCACCGGTGGCGGCATCGCCTACAACCGGGAAGAATTCGAAGAGATCTGCAACCGCGGTCTGGACCTGTCGCCGACCAACGAACTGCTGATCGACGAATCCCTGATCGGCTGGAAGGAATACGAGATGGAGGTGGTCCGTGACAAGAAGGACAACTGCATCATCGTCTGCTCCATCGAGAACTTCGATCCCATGGGCGTGCACACCGGTGACTCCATCACCGTGGCGCCGGCCCAGACGCTGACCGACAAGGAGTACCAGATCCTGCGCAACGCCTCCCTGGCGGTGCTGCGCGAGATCGGCGTCGAGACCGGCGGCTCCAACGTCCAGTTCGGCATCTGCCCGGATACCGGGCGCATGGTGGTGATCGAGATGAATCCGCGGGTGTCGCGTTCCTCGGCGCTGGCCTCCAAGGCCACCGGCTTCCCCATCGCCAAGATTGCCGCCAAGCTGGCGGTCGGCTACACCCTGGACGAGCTGCAGAACGACATCACCGGCGGTCGTACACCGGCGTCCTTCGAGCCGGCCATCGACTACGTGGTCACCAAGATCCCGCGCTTCGCCTTCGAGAAATTCCCCAAGGCCGATGCCCGTCTGACCACCCAGATGAAATCCGTGGGCGAGGTCATGTCCATCGGACGTACCTTCCAGGAATCCCTGCAGAAAGCCCTGCGCGGTCTGGAAGTGGGCGTGGTCGGCTTCGATCCCAAGCTGGACCCGACCGATCCCGAGGCCGACAGCACCCTCAAGCGCGAGCTGACCGTGCCCGGTGCCGATCGCATCTGGTACATCGGCGACGCCTTCCGTCAGGGCTACAGCCTGGACAAGGTCTTCGAGCTGACGCGTATCGATCCCTGGTTCCTGGTGCAGATCGAAGACCTGATCAAGGACGAGGAGCGCATCAAGACCCTGGGCCTGGCCGACCTCGACTACGACCTGATGCGCAAGCTCAAGCGCAAGGGCTTCTCCGATGCGCGCCTGGCCAAGCTGCTCGGCGTCACCGAGAAGAATCTGCGGGCCCATCGCCACAAGCTCAAGGTGCTGCCGGTGTACAAGCGGGTGGACACCTGCGCCGCCGAGTTCGCCACCGACACCGCCTACCTCTACTCCACCTACGAGGAAGAGTGCGAGGCCAAGCCCAGTGGTCGCGACAAGATCATGATCCTCGGCGGTGGTCCCAACCGCATCGGTCAGGGCATTGAGTTCGACTACTGCTGTGTGCACGCGGCCCTGGCCATGCGTGAAGACGGCTACGAGACCATCATGGTCAACTGCAACCCGGAAACCGTCTCCACCGACTACGACACCTCCGACCGCCTGTTCTTCGAGCCGGTGACCCTGGAGGACGTGCTGGAGATCGTGCGCGTCGAGCAGCCCGAGGGCGTCATCGTCCAGTACGGCGGCCAGACCCCGCTCAAGCTCTGCCGCGCCCTGGAAGAGGCCGGCGTGCCCATCATCGGCACCAGCCCCGACGCCATCGACCGCGCCGAAGACCGCGAGCGTTTCCAGCAGATGGTGCAGCGTCTGAATCTGCGTCAGCCGGCCAACGCCACCGCGCGCAGTGAAGACGAGGCCCTGGCCCTGTCCAAGAACATCGGCTATCCGATGGTGGTCCGTCCCTCCTACGTGCTGGGCGGCCGGGCGATGGAAATCGTCTACCAGGAAGAAGAGCTCAAGCGCTACATGCGCGAAGCGGTGAAGGTGTCCAACGACAGTCCCGTACTGCTCGACCACTTCCTCAACTGCGCCATCGAGGTGGACGTGGATGCGGTGTGCGACGGCAAGACCGTGGTGATCGGCGCCATCATGCAGCACATCGAACAGGCCGGCGTGCACTCCGGTGACTCCGCCTGCTCGCTGCCGCCCTATTCGCTGCCCAAGCACATCCAGGACGAGATCCGCGAGCAGGTCAAGAAGATGGCCCTGGAACTCGGCGTGATCGGTCTGATGAACGTGCAGATGGCCGTGCAGGGTGAAGACATCTACGTCATCGAGGTCAACCCGCGCGCTTCCCGTACCGTGCCCTTCGTCTCCAAGTGCATCGGCGAGTCCCTGGCCAAGGTGGCCGCCCGGGTCATGGCCGGCAAGACCCTGGCCGAGGTGGGCTTCACTCAGGAAATCATCCCGCCGTTCTTCAGCGTCAAGGAAGCGGTGTTCCCCTTCAACAAGTTTCCCGGCGTCGACCCCATCCTCGGCCCGGAAATGAAGTCCACCGGCGAGGTGATGGGGGTCGGCGACAGCTTCGGCGAAGCCTTCGCCAAGGCCCAGCTGGGCGCCAACGAGATCCTGCCGAACTCCGGTTGCGCCTTCATCAGCGTGCGGGACGATGACAAGCCCGAAGCCGTGCAGGTCGCCCGCGATCTGGTCGGCCTCGGCTTCGAGGTCGTGGCCACCGCCGGTACCGCGCGGGTGATCGAGGCCGCCGGTCTGCCGGTGCGCCGCGTGAACAAGGTGACCGAAGGCCGTCCCCATGTGGTCGACATGATCAAGAACGACGAGGTCACCCTGATCATCAACACCACCGAAGGCCGGCAGTCCATCGCCGATTCCTATTCGATCCGCCGCAACGCGCTGCAGCACAAGCTCTGCTGCACCACCACCATTGCCGGCGGCCAGGCCATTTGCGAAGCTTTGAAATTCGGCGCCGAGAAGACCGTGCGCCGTCTGCAAGATCTGCATGCAGGAGTGAAGGCATGACCAAGTACCCGATGACCGTCCAGGGCGCTCGCGCCCTGGAAGACGAACTCAGGCATCTCAAGACCGAGCTGCGTCCGCAGATCACCCAGGCCATCGCCGAGGCGCGCGAGCTGGGTGATCTCAAGGAAAACGCCGAATACCATGCCGCCCGCGAACAGCAGGGCATGGTCGAGGCGCGTATCCGAGATATCGAAGGTCGCCTGCAGAACGCCCAGGTGATCGACGTGGCCGCCTTGCCTCACACCGGCAAGGTGATCTTCGGCACCACCGTGGAGATCGCCAACACCGAGACCGACGAGACGGTGACCTACCAGATCGTTGGTGACGACGAGGCGGATATCAAGCGGAGCAAGCTGTCGGTGGGTTCGCCCATCGCGCGCGCGCTGATCGGCAAGGAAGAAGGGGACGTGGTGGTGGTGAAGACCCCGGGTGGCAATGTCGAATACGAAATTGTCGCCGTCCGTCACGTCTGACCAGCGCACCGGCGGTTGGCTCGCCAGGCTGCTCGCCGCCGCCTGGCAGCTGGCCCAGGTGTTCTGGGTCGGCCCGCTGGTCGCCCTGCACCTGTGCATCCCCGTGGCGCTGGCCCAGGCGGGGTGGGCGCCGCTGCTGATCCAGTCCGGACGCGAAGAATTGCTGCGCATGATGCTCAGCGCCGCAGGCGGTGGGGTCTTTACCCAGATCGTGGTGCTGGTGTGGTGGGCAGGTGTGGGCGCCTTGTGGCGTGACCTGCGCGGCCAGCTGCTGCTGGCCAGTGCACTGGCGGTGCTGCTGCAGAACGAACTGGCGCGCTTCTGGACCGGGCCGACCGCCCTGGCCGGCTACCTGGTCCTGCTGCTCTGCGGACTGATCCTGGTGCTACAGCCCGTTCCCGGGCGCGCGCCGGGCAATCAGGCGGTATAGCGCACCACGTTGGACAGATTGCGATTCTGCTCGCGGGCCTTGCGATAGATCAGCGCCATCTTGCCGATCACCTGCACCAGCTCCGCCTTGCTCGACGCGCACAGCTCGTCGATCAGGGCCCGGCGGTCATCACGCTCGGTGACGGCCAGCTTGATCTTGATCAGTTCGTGATCGTTCAGCGCGCGGTCGAGTTCACCCAGTACGCCTTCGCTCAGGCCGTTCTCGCTGATGGTGACCACCGGCTTGAGTTGATGACCGATCGCCTTGAACCGCTTTTTGAGCTCGTTGTTGAGCGCCATAATTCACCCCGGATAAAAGCCGAACAGTTTATCCCAGCTGCCCGGTGCCGCCCAGCGATACGCGACAACGTGACGGTGGCCCCCGACAGAACCGGCCTCGCCGGCTCAAGGGATACCGCCAAGAGCGCAGGCGTCAGGTCATTGTGCGGCATGACCTTAGTGGATGGGCTCGCGGCTGGAAGCAAGCCACCAGGGGGACCTGCCTGGGCAGTTCGCAGGGCCAGATACTCGGTGTCCGGCGGGAGGCCTTGTCATTTCCGTCCTGGCCCCCATATGAGCGAGCGGAGTACGGCGGGCTGATCCAGGGCTCTCCGTGTCGCGGGACCAGATCGCGCCAGCAATAGCTATTGGGTCGCGGTTTTAGGGGCAATTGAGAGAATTGATGGCCGCAACGTCTGCCTTGCCCTAGAGTCAAAGGCAGAAGACTCATATAGCGTTACAGACGATGTCTGCCGTGGGCCAGGCTTTGTGTAGTAACTTACCGGTCACTGCCGGTTTCGCTTCGAACGGTTTACCCACGAAACCGGCGCAGAGGGTAGTCAATTGAACGACATGGCAAAGAATCTGATCCTGTGGCTGATCATCGCCGCGGTGCTCGTCACCGTGATGAACAACTTCTCCAGCCCCAACGAACCCCAGACGCTCAACTATTCCGACTTCATCCAGCAGGTGAAGGACGGGCAGATCGAGAGCGTGACCGTGGATGGCTATGTCATCACCGGCAAGCACCGTGACGGCGATCCCTTCAAGACCATCCGTCCGGCGATCCAGGACAATGGCCTGATCGGCGATCTGGTAAACAACAGCGTCACCATCACCGGCAAGCAGCCCGAGCAGCAGAGCATCTGGACTCAGCTGCTGGTGGCCAGCTTCCCGATCCTGGTGATCATCGCGGTCTTCATGTTCTTTATGCGTCAGATGCAGGGAGGCGCCGGCGGTCGCGGCGGCCCCATGAGCTTTGGCAAGAGCAAGGCGCGGCTGTTGTCGGAAGACCAGGTCAAGACCACCTTCGCCGACGTCGCCGGGTGCGACGAAGCCAAGGAAGAAGTCACCGAGCTGGTCGAATTCCTGCGTGATCCGGGCAAGTTCCAGCGCCTCGGCGGGCGTATTCCCCGCGGTGTGTTGATGGTTGGTTCACCGGGTACCGGCAAGACGCTGCTGGCCAAGGCCGTGGCGGGCGAGGCCAAGGTGCCGTTCTTCACCATCTCCGGTTCGGACTTCGTCGAGATGTTCGTCGGTGTTGGCGCCAGCCGTGTCCGCGACATGTTCGACCAGGCCAAGAAGCATGCCCCCTGCATCATCTTCATCGATGAGATCGATGCGGTGGGTCGTCATCGTGGCAACGGCATGGGCGGTGGTCACGACGAGCGCGAGCAGACCCTGAACCAGTTGCTGGTCGAGATGGACGGCTTCGAGATGAACGATGGCATCATCGTCATCGCCGCTACCAACCGTCCTGACGTACTGGACCCGGCGCTGCTGCGTCCCGGTCGTTTCGATCGCCAGGTCGTGGTCGGTCTGCCGGACATCCGTGGTCGCGAGCAGATCCTCAAGGTGCACATGCGCAAGGTGCCGATTGGCGAGCGCGTCGACGCGGGCGTCATCGCGCGGGGTACCCCGGGTTTCTCCGGTGCCGACCTTGCCAACCTGGTCAATGAGGCCTCCCTGTTCGCCGCTCGTTCCAACAAGCGCACCGTCGATATGCGCGAGTTCGAGCTGGCCAAGGACAAGATCATGATGGGCGCCGAGCGCAAGACCATGGTCATGTCCGAGAAGGAGAAGCGCAACACTGCCTATCACGAAGCGGGTCATGCCATCGTCGGTCGCCTGGTGCCGGAGCACGATCCGGTCTACAAGGTCTCCATCATTCCCCGTGGCCGGGCCTTGGGCGTGACCATGTTCCTGCCCGAGGAAGATCGCTACAGCCTGTCCAAGCGGGCGCTGGAAAGCCAGATCTGTTCGCTGTTCGGTGGCCGTATCGCCGAAGAGATGACCCTGGGCTTCGAAGGCGTCACCACGGGCGCTTCCAACGACATCATGCGGGCGACCTCCCTGGCGCGGAACATGGTGACCAAGTGGGGCCTGTCCGAGAAGCTCGGCCCGCTGCTGTATGGCGAGGAAGAGAACGAAGGCTACCTGGGTCGTTCGGGGGGTGGTGGCGCCGGCAACATGTCGGGCGAGACCGCCAAGCTGATCGATCTGGAGATTCGTCGCATCATCGATGACTGCTATAACACTGCCAAGCGGCTGCTGGACGAGAATCGCGACAAGCTCGAACTCATGTCCGATGCCCTGATGAAATACGAGACCATCGATTCGGACCAGATCGACGACATCATGGCAGGCAAGGTGCCGCGTGAACCGCGCGACTGGCATGACCGGGGCGGCCCCACCGGTGATTCGCCGGCGCCGCAAAGCGGCAGCGATCGTCCTGAAACGCCCATCGGTGGTCCGGCCGGAGAACACTGAAACACCCATGTTCAATCCGTTCCCTTCGACCCGATTGCCTTGCGGCAATCGGGTTCTTGTTTTTGACGCGCCCAAAGTCATGGGCATCCTCAACGTGACGCCCGATTCCTTCTCCGACGGCGGTCGCTATACGGCTGTCGACAGCGCGTTGCGCCATGCCGAGGCGATGATGACGGCCGGTGCTGCCATCATCGATGTGGGTGGAGAGTCCACGCGACCAGGGGCGCCCCCGGTGTCCGAGGTCGAAGAGCTCGAGCGTGTCGTGCCGGTGGTCGAGGCGATCGCCCGTGAGCTGGATGTCGTCATCTCCATGGACACCTCCTCGCCGTTAGTCATGCAGGAAGGTGCTCAGGCAGGGGCCGGTCTGATCAATGATGTCCGCTCGCTGCGCCGGCCTGGCGCCCTGGAAGCTGCCGCCGCGACCGATCTGGCGGTCTGCCTGATGCACATGCGGGGCGAGCCCGGCACCATGCAGCAGGCGCCCGTCTATGCTGACGTCGCCGGCGAGGTCGGCGCTTTTCTCGCCGAGCAGATTGCCCGTTGCGAAGCGGCCGGGATCTCCCGCAGCCGGCTGGTGCTGGATCCAGGCTACGGCTTCGCCAAGACCCTGGAGCACAACCTCGAGCTGTTCAGACGACAAACCGAGTTGCTCGCCTTTGGGCTACCCTTGCTGGTGGGCGTTTCTCGCAAGAGCATGATCGGCGCGGTCACCGGGCGACCCGTAGAGGGGCGCCTGGCAGGCGGTCTGGCCCTGGCGGCGCTGGCGCTGGCCAAGGGTGCACGGATCCTCAGGGTCCATGATGTGGCGGAAACGGTGGACGTGGTGAGGATGATCACCGCGGTCGAAGGCTTCAGGCAGGAACAGAACTGATGGCAAGAAAGTATTTTGGAACCGATGGTATTCGCGGCAAGGTCGGGACGTATCCCATCACCCCCGAGTTCATGCTCAAGCTGGGCTGGGCGGCGGGTATCGCCTTTCGCAGTCGCGGCGGTTGTCGAGTGCTGGTGGGCAAGGACACCCGCAACTCCGGCTACATGTTCGAATCGGCACTGGAAGCCGGTCTTTCCGCTGCCGGTGCCGACGTCATGCTGCTGGGTCCCATGCCGACGCCGGGTATCGCCTATCTGACGCGGACCTTCCAGGCCAGCGCCGGCATCGTCATCAGTGCTTCGCACAATCCCTACTACGACAATGGCATCAAGTTCTTTTCCGGCGCCGGCACCAAGCTGCCCGATGAACTGGAAACCATGATCGAGGAGCTGCTCGACACGCCCATGACCGTGGTCGATTCGGCGCGTATCGGCAAGGTCTCGCGCATCAACGATGCCGCGGGTCGTTACATCGAGTTCTGCAAGAGCAGCGTGCCGACCGGGACCAGTTTCGCCGGTATGAAGATCGTGCTGGACTGCGCCAATGGCGCCACCTACAAGATCGCACCCAGCGTCTTCCGTGAGCTTGGGGCGGACGTCAGCGTGCTCGGGGTGCAGCCGGACGGTCTCAATATCAACAAGGATTGCGGTTCCACCCATCTGGAGGGGCTGCAGCAGGCGGTGCTCGACCAGCACGCCGACATCGGCATCGCCTTCGACGGCGACGGTGATCGGGTGCTGATGGTGGATCACACCGGAGCGGCAGTGGATGGCGACGAGCTGCTCTATCTGATCGCCCGCGATCTCAAGCGTCGTGGCCGCCTCGAGGGTGGGGTGGTCGGTACCCTGATGAGCAATCTCGGTCTCGAGCTGGGGCTGGCCGAACTGGATATTCCCTTCGTGCGCGCCAAGGTGGGCGATCGCTATGTGATGGCCGAGCTGCTGGAGCGCAACTGGGTGCTGGGCGGCGAGAATTCCGGGCATGTGGTCTGCTGCCAGTACACCACCACCGGTGACGCCACCATCGCCGCGCTGCAGGTGCTCATCGCCCTGCGCAATGCTGGCCAGACCCTGGCCCAGGCGCGCATGGCGCTGCGCAAGTGCCCACAGGTGCTGATAAACGTGAGGTTCGGTGGCGGCCAGGATCCCTTGGAGAACCCGCGGGTCAAGCAGGCCAGTGCCGAGGTCACCGAGAAGATGGCCGGCAAGGGACGGGTACTGCTGCGCAAATCCGGTACCGAGCCGCTGCTGCGCGTCATGGTCGAAGGCGAGAACGAGCGTGAGGTGCGCGCCCATGCCGAGGCCCTCGCCGAGCTGATAAGCGAGGTATGTGCTTGATTTGCTTGCATGCCGGTTTTCGATTGAGTAACATCTGCGCCCACTTCGCTCCCTGAGGTAAAACGCATGCGTCGTTCCCTGGTTGCCGGTAACTGGAAAATGCATGGCTCGCTGCAAAGCGTGTCGGCGCTGGTCGCAGGCTTGCAAGGGTTGGATGGCGCAGCGGGTGTCGATGTCGTGGTGATTCCGACATTGGTGCATCTGCCGGGGGTGGCTGAGGCGTTGGCGGCAACGTCGCTGATGGTGGGGGCTCAGACCTGTGCCTCCGTCGCGGGCGAGAAGGCTCTGACTGGCGAGGTGTCCTCGACCCAGTTGGCGGAATTCGGTTGCCGTTACGTACTGGTGGGGCACTCCGAGCGGCGTGCGCTGCTGGGCGAGGATGATGCGGTGGTGGCGAAGAAATTCGCGGCCATTCAGGAGGGCGGGATGATTCCCGTGCTCTGCGTCGGCGAAACCCGCGAAGAGCGGGAGGCTGAGCGCACTTTGGACGTGGTAGGTGGCCAGCTGAAGGCGGTCATCGAGGCGGTTGGAGTGGCGGCTTTTGCCAATGCCGTTGTGGCCTACGAGCCGGTCTGGGCGATAGGTACGGGGCTCACGGCAACACCGGAGCAGGCGCAAGAGGTTCATGCGGCGATTCGTGCCCTGGTGCGCGAAGCCGATGCTGAGGTCGCTGAAGGCCTTCAGCTGTTGTATGGCGGCAGTGTCAAGGCTGCCAGTGCTGCCGAGTTGTTCGGCATGCCGGATATTGATGGGGGGCTGGTGGGTGGAGCCTCCCTGAATGCTGAAGAGTTCAGTGCGATTTGCCGCGCTGCAGGACGTGGATAATGTTGGAAACTGCAGTAGTTGTGATCCACTTGCTGATGGCGCTTGGCCTGATCGTGCTGGTATTGATGCAGCAGGGCAAGGGTGCCGAAGCCGGTGCATCCTTTGGTGCGGGCGCCTCGGGTACCGTGTTTGGTAGTCAAGGCTCTGCTACCTTTCTGAGTCGTTTTACTGCTATACTAGCCGCGGTTTTTTTCGCGACTAGCCTGGGTCTGGGGTATTACGCCAAAGACCGTGCGCTGGGTCTGCGTGAGGTGGGTTTGCCCACTCAGCCAGTCCAGCAGGCTCCTCAGCCGAAGCAGGATGGTAACGATGTTCCTCTGAGTCAGCCACGTGCTGCCCAGGGTGGTACTTCCGGGGACGTACCCCAGGAGTCCAAGTAGGTTTAAAGGGTTTCATGCCGAAGTGGTGGAATTGGTAGACACGCTATCTTGAGGGGGTAGTGGCCATAGGCTGTATGGGTTCGAGTCCCATCTTCGGCACCAAATAGCAAAGACGTCCTGCAGGACGCGGCGAGAATAGAGTAGGTTGACTCCTAGAGTTCAGTTGAATATAATCTCGCTCCAGCTTTGACGCGGGGTGGAGCAGTCTGGTAGCTCGTCGGGCTCATAACCCGAAGGTCGTTGGTTCAAAT
>NZ_WHOV01000293.1:0-313 GCF_009765395.1 Pseudomonas sp. BAV 4579
GACCGGCCTGGATCTGCCCTATGTCGTATCCCTACGCTGGCAATCCATGGTCGAACCTCAAACCTATCACGCGCTGTTCACCATCCCCGATTGGGCCAGGGCAAAGATGGTCGAGCGTATCCCGGGCCAGTGTCCGAGCGGCTACCACTTCGACTATCGCGAAGCCCTCACCATCGGCCTGGCGCCCGGTGGCGTGGTCAAGGTCTGGATCATGGGTCCCTGCCTGGACCCCATCGAAGTTCTGACCCTCCAGGCCGAAATCGAACCCAAGGGGCCCTATGGTGGCAAGTCGGGCGGCAAGTACCGACCGCTG
>NZ_WHOV01000294.1:0-274 GCF_009765395.1 Pseudomonas sp. BAV 4579
CAAGTGCAGACGCGCCAGGATGCGCTCGAAGGTACCGTCGTCGCGCCAGTGTCGAAAGCACTGGTAGACCGTCTTCCAGGCACCATAGCGCTCGGGCAGGTCATGCCATTTGGCACCCGAGCACAGGATCCAGAAGAGGCCATCGAGCATTTGCCTATTATCTCGGCGTGGGCGCCCCATTCTCTGGGGAGGGGAAACGATGTCTTCGATCAACGTCCATTGCTGATTCGAAAGCTCGTAACGCCCAGTCATGCCGGTCTCCATTGCCATCACA
>NZ_WHOV01000041.1:0-67266 GCF_009765395.1 Pseudomonas sp. BAV 4579
AGATGTGTATAAGAGACAGGTACTGTAGTGGTCATGTCAATCCGATTCCAGGGTGATCGGTTCGGGGTAGCCCAGGCGCAGACTCAGGTGACGGACCAGAGACTCGCGGACCTCGTCGAAAGCTAGCGGCCCGGTCACCAGATCGCGGAGCTGGGTCATGGCCAGGCCGGCATAACCGCAGGGGTTGATCCGGCGGAAGGGTGCCAGATCCATGTCAACGTTGAGCGCCAGGCCGTGGAAGGACCGGCCATTGCGGATGCGCAGGCCCAGGGAGGCGATCTTGGCGCCATCCACATAGACACCCGGCGCATCGGCCCGGGCCACGGCCTGCACGCCCCAGTCGGCGAGCAGCGCAATCAGGCTGTCTTCCATGGTGCTGACCAATTCTCGCACGCCCAGGCCCTTGCGGCGAACATCCAGCAGCACATAGGCGATGAGCTGACCGGGACCATGGTACGTGACCTGGCCGCCGCGATCGACCTGCACCACCGGAATGTCGCCCACGGCGAGCAGGTGCTCGGGCTTGCCGGCCTGCCCCTGGGTGAAGACCGCGGGGTGCTGCAGCAGCCAGAGTTCGTCGGGGGTCGCGGGGTCGCGCTCGTCGGTGAAGCGGCGCATGGCCTCCAGGGTCGCCGCGTAGGGCCGCAGGCCCCAGCGGCGCACGCCCAGGCTGGCCGGGGCGGGAGTGCTCATCAGATCACCATGTGCACGCGGCCGGTGGCGCGCAGATCCTGGTGGATGGCCTGCAGCTGCTCCACGCCGGTGGCGGTGATGAGCACCTGCACGGAGAGGAAACGGCCGTTACGACTGTCGCGGGTCACCAGGGTGTCGCGCTCCAGATCCGGCGCATGGCGCTGGACGATGTCGAGCACCAGCTCGGCGAAATCGGCACCGGCATCGCCGATCACCTTGATCGGATAGCGCGGGCAGGGAAATTCGATCTTTGGGGGTTGAACGTCTTCGGTCATGCGGACTTCCAGGCCGATCGCTGTCGGCAGGGGGTGAAAGGCCCGCGGATGCGGGCCTTTGCAGGGTGACGGATCAGTTGAACAAGCCGTAGAAGAACAGGCGAATGCTATCCCACAGGCGACGGAAGAGGCCACCCTCCTCGACCGGCTGCAGGGCAACCAGGTCGGCGGTGTGCACCACCTTGTCATCCAGCTTCACCTCGACCTTGCCGATCACCTGGCCCTGGGCGATGGGTGCGATCAGCTGCGGATTGAGCACCATCTCGGCGTGCAGCTTCTTGGCCTGGCCGCGCGGCAGGGTCATGGTTAGGTCGTTGGCCAGACCGGCCTGGACTTCGCGGGTGTCCCCCTTCCATACCGGCGCCTTGGCCAGTTCGGTGCCCTTCTTGTAGAAGGACTGGGTTTCGAAGAAGCGGAAACCGTAGGTCAGCAGCTTCTGGGTCTCGGCGGCGCGGGCCTGTTCGCTGTTGGTGCCGAACACCACGGCGACCAGGCGCATGCCATCGCGCACGGCCGAGGCCACCAGGCAGTAGCCGGCTTCGTCGGTATGGCCGGTCTTCAGGCCGTCGACGGTCTTGTCGCGCCACAGCAGCAGGTTGCGGTTGGGCTGCTTGATGTTGTTCCAGAAGAATTCCTTCTGGGAATAGATGGCGTAGTGCTGGGCATCGGCATTGATGATGGCGCGCGCCAGGATTGCCATGTCATGGGCCGAGGAATAGTGATTCGGATCCGGCAGGCCGGTGGCGTCCATGAAGTGGGTGTTCTGCATGCCCAGCTTCTGCGCGGTGGTGTTCATCATGTCGGCGAAGGCGTCTTCGCTGCCGGCGATGTGCTCGGCCAGGGCGACGCTGGCGTCGTTGCCGGACTGGATGATGATGCCGTGCAGCAGGTCACCGACCGACACCTGGGTGCCGACCTTGATGAACATCCGCGAACCGCCGGTACGCCAGGCGTGCTCGCTGACGGTGACCATGTCCGATTCCTTGATGCGACCCCGGTTGATTTCCAGGGTGGCGATGTAGGCGGTCATCAGCTTGGTCAGGCTGGCCGGCGGCAGGCGCTGGTCGGGGTTGGATTCGGTGAGCACGGCGCCGCTGTTGGCATCCATGAGAATCCAGGCCTTGGCGGCCAGCTGGGGCGCCGCCGGAACCATTGTCTCGGCCGCCCAGACGGCCGGGACACAGGCGATCGTTACTAGGAGGAGCAGGCGTCGAGCGAGTTTTGCGATTGTCATCCGAATCTCTGAAAGGTTGGGGTATGGCAGGAGCAGCGGACCCAGACCGCTCGGTCCACGTCGATCCGCGCGAGGCGGATAACGACGGCTGGGGCCGGCGACTGGGCGTCATGAAGCATCCCTGCTTCAATCCGGTTGCACGAGAGACGCCTGACCCAGGCGGGCCACGCGTACGCTGTTCTGGAGCTGGGCGACCTCAGCCGGCTGGACCGGTCCGAGGCGGACCCGATGCAAGGTCTGCTGGTTGCGCACCGTCGAACTGACGAACACCGGGGCACCGGTCAGGTCGCTGAGCTTGTCCTTGAGCAATTCCGCAGCGTCCGGATTGGCGAAGGCCGCCACCTGCAGATAGAGCCCAGCGGCTGGGGCAGAAACGTTTTTTTTTGCGTCGACGGCCGCGGGCGTCACCGGTTCGGCATGCTGGTTGACCGGGGGCGTATAGGTCTCGATGGCGCCGAAGGTCTGCGTCTCGGTGGTCTTCTGGGCCACCGGTGCCTGGCGCGGCTGGGCCAATACCATGGGCACCGCCTGGCCACGCTGGGCCCAGTACTGCTGCGGATCTATGCCTTCGACGCTGACCCGGGCGGTGCCGATCTCGGCGTAGCCGAGCTTCTTGGCGGCGGCGAAGGACAGGTCGATGACCCGGTCGGAATAGAAGGGACCGCGGTCGTTGACGCGCAGGATGACGCTGCGGCCGTTGTCCAGGTTGGTGACCCGCACATAGCTGGGCAGCGGCAGGGTCTTGTGCGCCGCGGTCATGCCGTAGAGGTCGTAGGTCTCGCCGTTGGCGGTGGCCTGACCGTGGAACTTGGTGCCGTACCAGGAGGCGGTGCCGGTCACGCGGTAGTTGCGCGAATCGGTCAGCGGGAAATAGGTCTTGCCCAGCACGGTGTAGGGATTGTTCTTCAGTGGCCCGTTGTAGGGCATGGGCACGGCGTCGGGGATCCGGCTGACGTCCACGTCCCACCAGGGCGCGCCGTCACGGTGCGGACGCAGGTAGCCGCCCGGCCCGGCCACGCCCTTGCCGGTCGGCTTGGGCGCCTGGCTGGAGCAGCTCACCAGCAGCAGGCCAAGGCCCAGGCAACCGGCCAGGCGCGCCAGGGCAGTCAGGCGCATCACGGCTTGGCACCCTCCGCGGCATGGCGCGCGGCGATGGCGTTCGCCAGATCGGTCACCGCCATGGCGTACATGACGCTGCGGTTGTATCGGGTAATGGCGTAGAAATTGGGCAGGCCCATCCAGTACTCCGGTCCCTTGTCTCCGTCGAGGCGGAACGAGGTTACACGCAAATCGTCACGCAGGGCAGGGTCTTGGGCGTTCCAGCCCAGGGCGCGCAGCTCGGCGACGCTCTTGACCGGCTCGATCCCGGCCACCACGCCCTCCTCCACCCGCTCGCCACTGACCTGGGCGCGGATGGCGGTCGGTCCGCGACCGGACCAGCCGTGGCGCTTGAAGTAGTTGGCCACGCTGCCGATGGCGTCGGTGGGATCGGACCAGATGTTGATGTGGCCGTCGCCGTCGAAGTCCACCGCATAGGCGCGGAAGCTGCCCGGCATGAATTGCGGCAGGCCCATGGCGCCGGCGTAGGAACCGGTGAGGCTGAGCGGATCGACCTGCTGTTCGCGGGCCAAGAGCAGGAATTCGCGCAGCTGGCTGCGGAAGAAGGGCGCGCGGGGCGGATAGTCGAAGGCCAGGGTCGACAGCGCATCCAGCACCCGGTAGTTGCCGGTGTTGCGACCGTAGAAGGTTTCCACCCCGATGATGGCGACGATGAACTGGGCCGGCACGTCGTATTCGCGCTCGGCGCGGGCCAGGGCTTCTTCATGGGCCTTCCAGAAATCGACGCCCTGGGCGATGCGCCGATCGGTGATGAAGATGGGGCGGTATTCGCTCCAGGGCTTGATCCGCTCGGCCGGTCGCGAGATGGCGTCGAGGATGGCCTGCTTGCGCTCGACCTCGCCGAACAGCGCCTGCAGCTGTTCCGGAGCGAAGCCATAGCTCTGACTCATCTCGGCGATGAAGTCGCGCGTCAGCGGTGCCGCGTCGTAGTCACCCGCGACGACGCCGGTCGTCACGCCCATCGCCCCCGCGAGCCCGAGGCTCAGCAGGCAGCGACGCATCCATCCCATTGTCGGCATCTAACCCTTCTTTGTTGCGTGTTAAACCTGGGCGATCCACTTGCGGTGCGTGTGGATCGACATCAAAACTCCGAACCCGGTGAACAAGGTGACCACCGAGGTGCCGCCATAGCTGATGAAGGGCAGCGGTACGCCCACCACGGGCAAGAGGCCACTGACCATGCCGATGTTGACGAAGACATAGACGAAGAAGGTCATGGTCACGCCGCCGGCAAGCAACTTGCCGAACAACGTCTGGGCCTGCACCGTGATGGTCAGGCCGCGACCGATCAGCAGCAGATAGAGCACCAGCAGCAGGCAGACGCCGACCATGCCGAACTCTTCGCCGAGGACGGCAATGATAAAGTCCGTGTGACTTTCCGGCAAAAAATCCAGATGAGACTGGGTACCCAGCAGCCAGCCCTTGCCGAACACCCCGCCCGAGCCGATGGCGGCCTTGGACTGGATGATGTTCCAGCCGGCGCCCAGCGGATCCATCTCCGGATCGAGGAAGGTCAGGATCCGGCGCTTCTGGTAATCGTGCAGGACAAAGAACCACATGGCCACGGCCATGGGCACCGCGGCGCTCACCGCGCCGATCAGCCAGCGCCACTGCAGGCCGCCGACGAACAGCACGAAGCCGCCCGAGGCCAGCACCAGCATGGCGGTGCCGAGGTCGGGCTGGTCGAGGATCAGCACGAAGGGCACCACCACCAGCGACAGGCTGATCAGGCTGTGCTTGAAGTTGGGCGGCAGGCTGCGCTTGGACAGGTACCAGGCCATCATCATGGGCATCAAGAGCTTCATGAATTCCGACGGCTGGAAGCGGATGACCCCGGGAATGTTGATCCAGCGGGTGGCACCCATGGCGTTGTGGCCCATGACGTCCACCACCACCAGCAGGGCCACGCCGATCACGTAGCCGAGGGGCACCCAGCGCGCCATGAAGCGCGGTTCGAGCTGGGCGACGACGGCCATGGCCACCAGCCCGAGGCCAAAGGAGCTGGCCTGCTTGAACAGCAGGTCGAGATTGCGCCCGCCCGCGGAATAGAGGACGAACAGCCCGGTCGCTCCCAGCATCAGCAGCAGGATCAGCAGTGGGCCATCGATGTGCAGCCGCTGCAGCAGGGTGGCGCGCCGCTTCATCACGTCCCCTTCGGGGATGGTGCGATCGAAGTTGGGAGCAAGACTCATGGCTGCACCTTGGTCGCGGCGGCGGTGGCCGCGGCGGTAGTGGGCCTGGCGTACTCGGCCTTGAGATGGCCCTGCTCATCGAGCAGCCAGGCGTCGAGCACCTGACGCGCGACCGGTCCGGCCACGGCGCCACCCGACTCGCCGTTCTCGACCATTACCGCCACGGCGATCTGCGGATTGTCCACCGGGGCGAAGGCGACGAACAGGGCGTGGTCGCGGTGGCGCTCCTTGAGCGCCGCCGAGTTGTACTTCTCGTTCTGGCGAATGGCGACCACCTGGGCGGTACCGCTCTTGCCAGCGATGCGGTACTGGGCACCGACATTGAGCTTGTGCGCGGTACCGCGCGGATTCTGTACCACCATTTCCATGCCGTGGATGGCCCTGTCCCAATAGCTCGGGTCCTTGAGCTCGATGTCGGGCATGGGATTGGGGTCTGCCGGCGGCTGACCGTCGAGGGTCCTGGCCAGGTGCGGACGAATCCATTGGCCATGGCTGGCGATCAGCGATGTGACCTGGGCCAGTTGCAGCGGAGTCACCTGCATGTAGCCCTGGCCAATCCCGAGGATCAGCGTCTCGCCGGGGAACCAGGCCTGGCGGCGGGTGGCACGCTTCCACTGGCGCGACGGCATCAGCCCCGGCGCTTCCTCGAACATGTCCAGCGCGACCTTCTGGCCGAGACCGAACTTGCCCATGTACTCGGAGAGGCGATCGATGCCGATCTTGTGGGCGAGGTCGTAGAAATAGGTGTCGTTGGACCTCATCAGGGCTGTGTCCATGTCCACGTAGCCGTCGCCGCCGTGGTTCCAGTTACGGTACTTGTGGTCGTAGTTGGGCAGCTCGTAATAGCCCGGATCGAAGACCTTCGCCTGGGGCGTGGTGGCACCGCTGTCGAGACCGGCGATGGCCACCGCCGGCTTGATGGTCGAACCGGGTGGATAGAGGCCGCGCAGCACCCGGTTGTAGAGCGGGCGATCGATGGAGTCGCGCAGCTCGGAATATTCCTTGAAGCTGATCCCGGTGACGAAGGGATTGGGGTCGTAGCTCGGCTGGCTGACCATGGCCAGCACCTCGCCGGTCTTGGGCTGGATGGCGACGATGGCGCCACGGCGCCCGCCCAGGGCGGCTTCGGCGGCGGCCTGCAGGCGCGAATCGATGGTCAGGACGATGTCCTTGCCCGGCTTGGGGTCGGTGCGATTGAGCACCCGCAGCACCCGGCCGCGGGCGTTGGTCTCCACCTCTTCGTAGCCCACCTCGCCGTGCAGCTCGGGCTCGTAGAAGCGCTCCACGCCGGTCTTGCCGATGTGGTGGGTGCCGCTGTAGTTGACCGGATCCAGGCGCTTGAGCTCCTGTTCGTTGATCCGCCCGACATAGCCCACCGAATGGGCGAAGTGCTCGCCCATGGGATAGTGACGCACCAGCTGTGCCGTCACCTCGACCCCGGGCAGGCGGAACTGGTTGACGGCGATCTTGGCGATCTGCTCCTCGGTCAGCTCGAACAGCACCGGTACCGGCTCGAAAGGCCGCCGGCCCTGCTTCATGCGCTTCTCGAACAGCTCGCGGTCTTCCTCGGTCAGGCCCAGCACCTGCACCAGGGTATCGAGGGTCTGCCGCCAGTTGTCGGCCCGCTCGCGGGTGATGGTTAGGCTGAAGCTGGGACGGTTGTCGGCGACGATGATGCCGTTGCGGTCGTAGATCAGGCCGCGGGTGGGCGGGATCGGCTGGACATGGACCCGGTTGTTTTCCGACAGGGTCGAGTGGTAGTCGTGCTGGATGACCTGCAGGTAGTACATGCGCGCCACCAAAACGCAGGCGAGCACGAGAAAGAGCACCGCCCCGACCGTCACGCGGGCGCGGACGAGCTGGGCGTCTTTCTCGTGGTCCTTGAGGCGTATGGGTTGCGACATCGCAGGTACGGACTACTTGTGATACGGATGGCCGGCCAGTACGGTCCAGGCGCGATAGAGCTGCTCACCGACGAGGATGCGCACCAGCGGATGCGGCAGGGTCAGCGGCGAGAGCGACCAGCGCTGTTCACTGCGCGCCTGCACCTCGGGCGCGAGACCCTCGGGACCGCCGACCATGAGGTTGACGGTGCGGGCTTCCAGGCGCCACTGCTGGAGTGTTTCAGCCAGTTGCTCGGTGCTCCAGGGCTTGCCGGTGACCTCCAGGGTCACCACGCGCTCGCCCGGTTGCACCTTGGCCAGCATGGCCTCACCCTCCTGACGGATCAGCCGGGCGACGTCGGCGTTCTTGCCACGGGTCTGCAGCGGGATCTCGACGAGTTCCAGCGGCAGTTCCGGCGGCAGACGCTTGACGTACTCGTGCCAGCCCTCTTCGACCCAGCGCGGCATGCGCGAGCCGACGGCGATGAGACGCAGGCGCACCGGCGTTATTCGCCGTGGGCGGCGCGGCTCTGCTCGGCACCGCGCCAGAGGCGCTCGAGGTCATAGAACTCGCGGGTGGTCGGCAGCATCACGTGGACGACCACGTCACCCAGGTCGAGCAACGCCCATTCGCCGCCTTCCAGGCCTTCGCTGCCCAGCGGGCGTACGCCCTGCTGCTTGACCTTTTCCAGCACGTTGTCGGCCAGCGACTTGACGTGGCGGCTGGAGGTGCCGCTGGCGATGACCATGATGTCGGTCACGCTGGTCTTTTCACGGACGTCCAGGGAGATGATGTCCTGGGCCTTCATGTCTTCCAGGGCGGCGATGGCCACCTGGACGAGTTGTTCGCTTTGCATGGTGTAACTCTTACCTCGGTTCGGAGGACGCCGGATAGAGGCCGTGCGTCCGGATATAGTCAAGCACGGCATCGGGCACCAGGAAGCGGATGGACTTCCCGGTGGCCAGGAGGCCGCGGATCTGGGTGGCGGACACCGCGAGCGGGTTCTGCCAGATAAAGGTGATCTGCCCGCCCGGCCCCTTCAGGGCCTGGGGATCGGGCTGACTGCGCGCCGCCAGGAAATCGCGCAATTCCTGGCAGGGCTCGCTGTCGGCGTCGGGTCGTTGCAGGACCAGGATGTGGCACAGCTCCAGCAATTCGCGCCAGCGATGCCAGCCCGGCAGGCCGCAGAAGGCGTCCCAACCCAGCATGAGCAACAGCTGCACCTCATCGCCGAGTTCGGCGCGCAGGCTTTCCAGGGTCTCTATGGTATAGGAGTGGCGCGTCCGGCGCAGTTCCCGGTCATCGACCACCAGGGTCGCGACGTCGGCCACCGCCAGGCGCACCATCGCCAGCCGATCCTCGGCGGAGACGCTGGGCGCCTCGCGATGGGGTGGTCGAGCGCTGGGGATCAGCCGCAGTTCGTCCAGCGCCAGTGCCTCGGCCACCTCCAGCGCCGCGCGCAGGTGGCCGATGTGCACGGGATCAAAGGTACCGCCGAACAGGCCGATGCGGATGGGCAGGCTGCTCATCAGCTACGGACGTGACCGTCGCCGAAGACCACGTATTTCTCGCTGGTCAGCCCTTCCAGGCCCACCGGCCCGCGGGCGTGCAGCTTGTCGGTGGAAATGCCGATCTCGGCGCCCAGGCCGTATTCGAAGCCATCGGCGAAGCGCGTGGAGGCATTGACCATCACCGACGCCGAATCGACCTCGGTCAGGAAACGCCGAGCGTCGCTGTAATTCTCGGTGACGATGGCATCAGTGTGCTGCGAGCCATAGGCATTGATGTGCTCGATGGCTGCATCGAGGCCGTCCACCACCCGGATGGACAGGATCGGTGCGTTGTATTCGGTGCGCCAGTCTGCTTCGCTGGCCAGCAGGACGTCGGTCCCTAGCAGCGCTCGGGTCCGCTCGCAGCCGCGCAGCTCCACCTGCTTGTCGCGATAGATGGCGGCCAGGGGCGGCAACACCCGTTCGGCGATGGCCGCATGGACCAACAGCGTCTCCATGGTGTTGCAGGGCGCATAGCGCTGAGTCTTGGCGTTGTCGGCGATGCGAATGGCCTTGTCGACATCGGCAGCGCGATCGATATAGACGTGGCAGATACCGTCCAGGTGCTTGATCACCGGTACCCGGGCATCGCGGCTGATACGTTCGATCAGGCTCTTGCCACCCCGCGGCACGATGACATCGACGTATTCGGGCATGGTGATCAGCGCGCCCACGGCCGCGCGATCGGTGGTCTCCACTACCTGGACCAGCTCGGCCGGCAGTTCGGCTTCGGCCAGACCTGCCTGGATGCAGGCGGCGATGGCCTGGTTGGAATGAATGGCCTCGGAGCCGCCGCGCAGGATGGTGGCATTGCCGGATTTGAGACAGAGGCTGGCCGCATCGATGGTCACGTTGGGGCGTGACTCGTAGATGATGCCGATGACACCCAGCGGCACGCGCATCTTGCCCAGCTGGATGCCCGAGGGCACGTATCTCATGTCGCGGATTTCGCCGATGGGATCGGGCAACGTCGCCACCTGGCGCAGACCTTCGATCATGTCGTCGATGCGCCGGGGCGTCAGCGCCAGGCGATCCAGCATGGCCGGTTCCAGACCATTGGCGCGCGCGGCTGCCAGGTCCTGCTCATTGGCAGCAGTCAGCTCGGCACGGCGAGCGTCCAGCGCGGCGGCGGCCGCGAGCAAGGCGCGGTTCTTCTGGGCGGTGCTCGCCCGGGCGGCGACCCGCGACGCAGCACGGGCAGCCTGGCCAAGACGGGTCATGTAGGCGGAGACGGACTCGGTCATGGTCGGCGGCCTGCGAAAGACGGTGGGAAAGCCGCAGAGTATAGCGTCGCCGGGCCCTGCGCGGCCAGCGCCGGGGGGCCTGGCCGTGGCATTCGCCTGCGCTATCTGGTTGACTCGCCACGGCCTGTCGGGAATCATCCCCGGCTGTATTTGCCGTTCAGCTCGCGTTCAGCTATTCCCTACATAGCCGAAATCGTTCCAGCTCTGCGCCAGGTGCTGCAGCGACGCCTACCAGTCTTCACGGAAAGAACCATGCCCAAGCACCTCACCTTGTCCCTTGGTCTGCTCGCCCTGCTGATCCATGCCGACGCGACCTGGGCCGCCGCTGCCGACGCCGCGCCGACCGCGGCCGCCGTCCAGGCGCTGGAAGCCCAGCTGAAGAAGACGCCTCAGGATCCGGATGCCCTGGGCAAGCTGGGCAGCGCCCGCCTGGCGCAGCAGCGCTGGACCGATGCCGAGCAGTTGCTGACCCAGGCCGTGCAGAAAGGCGGCAAGACCTGGCAGCCGGCGCTGGACGAGGCGCGCTACCATCATCTGCTGGAGCGCGCCCACGCGGCCGAGAACAAGCGCGAGCTGGACCAGGCACGGGATCTCAGCGTGGAAGCCATCCGGCTGAAGCCCGAAGCGGTCGAGGCGCAGCTGTTCCTTGCCGGCATCCAGAGCCAGAAACGCCAATGGGAACTGGCCGAGGCCACCTACCGCCAGGTGCTGATGCGCGAGCCGGCCAACGTCGACGCCTACTATGGGCGCATCGCCGCGCTCAACGAGCTGGGCCGCACCGAAGAAGCCCTGCAACTCACCAAGAATCTGCAGCCGAGCGCCAAGAGCCCGATCAAGGGCCTGGATCGCCTGCGTGCCGGCCAGGCCATGCAGGAAGCCGAAGCCGCCGAAGCGCGGGGCGATCTGCAGGGCGCCTCGCGGCTGCTCGAACAGGCGCGCAAGGAAGCCCCGGAAGATCCCTGGCTGCGCCTGGCCCAGGCCCGCCTGGAGGTCCGCCAGGGCCGGCCGCGCGCCGCCCGCGATCTGGTGGACAGCCTGGTCAAGGATGGCGCCCAGCGTCCCGAGGTGCTCTATGCCAGTGCCCTGCTGTCCAACGAGCTGGGTGAATACCAGCGCGCCATGCAGACCCTGATGCGCATTCCCCAGGCGCAGCGTTCGCCGGACATGAACGCCCTGGCCGCACGCATCACCTTCAACGAACAACTGGCCGAGACCGTGGCCCTGGCCAAGCAGGGTCGCCGCGAGGAAGCGCGCAGCCTGATGCAGCGCCTGGAAGCCCGCGCCGGGCGCAATCCGGATCTGATCGGCGACCTGGCCGAGGCCTTCGCCACCGCCGGCGATCCCGAGCACGGCCTGGCCCTGCTCAAGCCGATGATCACCGGCGATACCCGCCCGGCACCCGCCATGCAGCTGCACTACGCCAGCATCCAGCTGCAGCTGAACCAGGACCAGACCGTGGGTAATGTCCTGCGCGACCTGCAGGGCGTGGTGCTCGACAGCGGCGAGAAGCAGCAGTACGACGACCTCCTCGCCCGCTACCGCATCCGTCAGGCCGATCGCCTCACCGACCAGGGCAAGCTGGCCGCCGCCTACGACACCCTGGCGCCGGCGCTCAAGGCCCGTCCCGACGACAAGGCCGCCCAAGCCGCCCTGGCGCGCATGTACCGGGCCAGCGGCGACACCCAGAAGGCCCGCCAGCTCTATCGCGACGTGCTCAGCGACCAGCCGAAGGACGCCGAGCTCTATCTGGGCGCCGCCGAAATCGCCGCCAAGTCTCAGGACAGCGTCACCGCCCGCCAGTACCTGGACCAGGCGGTCAAGCTTGGCCAGAGCGATCCCCTGGTGCTGCGCCGCGCCGCCCTGCTCTACCGCGACATCGGCATGGCCGGCACCGCGACCGGCCTGCTGGAGCAGGTGGTGCAGGTGGAGCGCAAGGAGCGCGAATCCGCGGCCCGCGCCGCCGGCGCCAGCGACAATCCCTTCGCCACCCTGCCCGGGCAGACCCGCAGCGATGACGCCCTGGCCGCCGTTCCGGCCGCCGCGGGTGGCAACGCCGGCGGCGCCGACTACGCCTGGAGCGATCCGCTGCAGGCGCAGAAGGCTGCCAACAACCCCTTCAACGACCTGTCCGTGGTGCCCACCAGCAGCCTGTCGAGCAGCCTGGCCACCGAGCAGATCCTCGGCCAGCTGCAGCGCGAGCGGAGCATCCGCATCACCCAGGGTCTGAGCGTACGCAGCTACGATCCCAGTGGCAGTTCACGCCAGACCACCGTCAGCGCTCCGCTGGAGATTTCCTTCCCCGCCGGCGACCAGCGTCTGGCCGTGCGCGTCACCCCGACCCGCATCAACGACAGCAGCAGCGACGGCAGCCAGAAGGAAAACGGCGTGGCGGCATCCATCGCAGTGGAAGATGC
This sequence comes from Pseudomonas sp. BAV 4579, assembly GCF_009765395.1. Classification (NCBI taxonomy): domain Bacteria; kingdom Pseudomonadati; phylum Pseudomonadota; class Gammaproteobacteria; order Pseudomonadales; family Pseudomonadaceae; genus Pseudomonas; species Pseudomonas sp. BAV 4579. The sequence continues at coordinate 12,606 of NZ_WHOV01000041.1, forward strand.
CGGGCGAGGGCTCAAGGGCGACATCGGCGTCTCGCCGGTGGGCCTGAGATACAGCACCGTGGTCGGCGGCGCGACCCTGGAACGCCCGCTGAGCAGCCTCAGCGAGAACCTGCTCTATGCGCTGAGCGTGTCACGGCGTTCGGTGACCGATTCCCTGGCGTCCTACGGCGGCATCCGCGATCCGCGTACCGGCCAGGAGTGGGGCGGCGTCACCGACAACGGCGGCCTGGCGCGGCTGAGATACGACGATGGTCGTTACGGCTCCTACATCTATGGCGCAGCCCATCGCCTGACCGGCCACGACGTCAAGGACAACGACCGCTTCGAGATCGGCACCGGCGTCTACTACTACCTGCGCAATGGCCCGGACAGCCTGTTCACCGTGGGCCTCTCGGCCACCGCGATCGGCTATGACAACAACCAGAACCACCTGACCTACGGTCATGGCGGCTACTTCAGCCCGCAGCGCTACTTCGCCATTGGCGTACCCCTGGTGTGGGCGCAGCGGGGCGATCTCTGGGCCTATCAGGTGCAGGGCATGCTGGGCGTGCAGACCATTCGCCAGGACGCCGCGGATCGCTATCCGGACGACGCTGCCTTGCAGGCCGCCGCGGCAGCCGCCGGCGAAGGCCAATACGGCAGCAAGAGCAAGACCGGCGTGGCCTACAGCCTCTCCGCCAATGGCGAATACCGCCTCAGCGGGCAGTTCGCCCTGGGCGGTCGCCTGGGCATGGACAATTCCCAGGACGAGCGCGACGTCAACGGCAACCTCTATCTGCGCTACTTCTTCGAAGAGCAGGAAGGCCGACCGCAACTCTCGCGGCCACAGCCCTACCGTTCGCGCAACGAGGAATAAGGAAAAAGGCCCGCACCCGCGGGCCTTTTTCTTGCCGCTGGCACCCTGCCCGTCGCCACCGAAACGACCGCTCATCCCCGCGTTCGTCGCCCCCGTGACCGGCCCATCCCCGGGCCGCGCCTTTCGTCCGCACTGCACCAGGGGTGCCGTTGACGGGTACGCGAGGCGATCTAACCATGGCAGCGAGCCGGCGCCTAAAAGCGAGACTATCCGTTCGCTCCGCTTCGATGCCCGCATATGCATTTTCAATTGGTGCGTCACGAACCCCGCGTGACAGTATCCGCAAAAAATGACACCTGATGGCTTTTAGCCATAATTTTGACGTCAAGCACCTGCCCCAGATCCCTTACCTTTTCGGAATCTGCCATGGTCCGTTCGCTGGATATTGCCAATCTGTTCCGCTCATTCGGCGGTGATCCCCAGCGTTACCATGAGTTCGAAGCAGCCGAGCCGGCGCTGCACGAAGCGACCCCGCCGGCCGCGTCGCAGCCACAGCCACAGCCACAGCCACAGATTGTGCCGAGCGCCCAGGCCGAAGCGGTCATCACGGTGGCCGAGGCGGCCAGCCAGGCGGAACCGGGCGCCCTGCCTCCGCTGTCGCGGGAGCTGGCGCAGCTGCATAGCAGCCGCCAGGCCAGTCAGGCGGTCGTCGCCCTGGATCAGGCGCTGAGTCGCACGCTGCCGCCGTTGGCCAATCCGGTCCTGGCGTTGATGTCGGGGCGCGGCGGCACGGGCAAGACGGTGATCGCCGCGGGACTGGCCCAGACCCTGAGCCGCAGCGGTCAACCGGTGCTGCTGGTGGAGCTGGATAGCCAGAACGTGCTGTTTTCGCTGTTGCTGCAGGAAGCTTCGTCTACCACCGGCTCGATCAGGACGCCGCTCTCCGTCTGCCTGGCGGTGGACGACCACCTGCGCCTGGTGCCCTTCGGCGCTGCCGACGAGCTGGATCTGCAGGCCCTGGAACAGGCCCTGGCCACCGACACCCAATGGCTGACCCGACGCCTGCAGGCGCTGGACGTCCCGGCCGATACCCTGGTGATCCTCGATTGCCCCACCGGCTCGACGCCCCTGAGTCGGCAGGCCATGGCCCTGGCCACCCGTGTCCTGGGGATAACGACCGCGGATGCGACCGGCTACGCCAGTCTGCCGCGCCTCGAACGTCAGTGGCAGCGCTGCAGCGGTCAGGTCACTCCGCTGCACCTGCTCAACCGGGTCGATCCCGCCCGGCCCCTGAGCCAGGATATCGCCGCCATCGTGGCGCACTCCTGGGGCGAACGCCTGCTGGGTGTTCTGCCGGAGAGCCCCGACCTGGAGCAGGCCCTGGCGCTGGGCCGGGGTCTGGCCAGCGTCCAGGACGCCTGGGCGCGCGGCCTGGCCGAGCTGGGCGAGGAATTGCTGGGCGATCGCCGCTCGCCCGTGCTGCACGCCGCGCGCGCCTAGCCATGAGCGTTCTCGACCGCCTGGAACAGGTTCGCCAGCGCCGCGCGGCGCGCGCTGCCGAGGCAACGCCCACCCCGCCAGCGGCGCCGCTCTGGCTGCAGCTGCTGGCCTGGACAGCCGCCGCGCTGCTGGGCGTCCTGCTGGTGAGCGTGCCCCTGGCACTGGAAGAGCAGGCGCTGTTCGCCATCGGCTGCTTCGGCGCGGCCCTGCTGCTGCGCCGGCTGCCCGGGCGGCTGCCGGTGATCGCGCTGGTCCTCTTGTCGCTGCTGGCGTCGCTGCGCTATCTCTATTGGCGCCTGACCAGCACCCTGGGCTTCGAGACGCCGCTGGAGATGGTGCTCGGCTACGGGCTGGTGGCCGCCGAACTCTATGCCCTGGCGGTGCTGGTGTTCGGCTATCTGCAGACCATCTGGCCGCTGCGCCGCACCCCGGTCCCGCTACCGGCCGATCCGGCCGCCTGGCCCACCGTGGACGTCTTCATCCCCACCTACAACGAAGCCCTGAGCATCGTGAAGCTGTCGATCCTGGCGGCCCAGGCCATCGACTGGCCACGCGACAAGCTGCGGGTGCACGTGCTCGACGACGGCCGGCGTGAGGACTTCCGCCACTTCTGCGCGACCGCCGGCGTCTCCTACCTGGTGCGCGAGAACAACGAGCATGCCAAGGCCGGCAATCTCAATGCGGCGTTGAAGGTCACCGACGGCGAGTACATCGCCATCTTCGATGCCGACCACGTACCGACGCGCTCCTTCCTGCAGGTCTGCCTGGGCTGGTTCATCAAGGACCCGCAGCTGGCCATGCTGCAGACCCCGCACTTCTTCTTTTCCACCGATCCCTTCGAGAAGAACCTCAAGACCTTTCGCACCGTGCCCAACGAGGGCGAGCTGTTCTACGGCCTGGTGCAGGATGGCAACGACCTGTGGAACGCCACCTTCTTCTGCGGCTCCTGCGCGGTGATCCGGCGCACCATGCTGGAAGAGGTCGGCGGCGTGGCCACCGAGACGGTGACCGAGGACGCCCACACCGCGCTCAAGCTCAATCGGCTCGGCTACAACACCGCCTACCTGGGCATTCCCCAGGCCGCCGGTCTGGCCACCGAGAGCCTGTCGCGCCATATCGCCCAGCGCATCCGCTGGGCCCGCGGCATGGCGCAGATCTTTCGCATGGACAATCCACTGCTGGGCAGGGGTCTCGCCCTCGGCCAGCGGCTCTGCTACCTCAACGCCATGCTGCACTTCTTCTATGGCCTGCCGCGGCTGGTGTTCCTTACCGCACCGCTGGCCTATCTGCTGTTCAGTGCGCAGATCTTTCACGCCTCGGCGCTGCTGATCACCTGCTACGTGCTGCCCCATGTGCTGCACTCGAACCTGACCAACTCGCGTATCCAGGGCGAATTCCGCCACTCCTTCTGGAACGAGGTCTACGAGACCGTGCTGGCCTGGTACATCCTCAGGCCCACGCTGCTGGCGCTGATCAACCCGCGGCTGGGCAAGTTCAACGTCACCGACAAGGGCGGCATCATCGCCAGCGACTACTTCGACTGGGAGCTGGCGCGCCCCTACATCGTGCTGCTGGCGCTCAATCTGCTCGGCCTGGGCGTGGGCATCGGCCGGCTGTTCTTCGGCGATCCCGCGGCGGTGACCACGGTCGCCATCAACCTGGTCTGGACCCTCTACAACCTGGTGATCGCCAGTGCCGCGGTGGCCGTGGCGAGCGAGACGCGCCAGGTGCGCGCCGAACCCCGGGTGGCCGCCACGCTGCCGGCCGGACTGGTCCTCGCCGATGGCAGCCGCCTGGAGTGCAGCACCCTGGACTTCTCCCAGAGCGGCATCGGCCTGAAGTTGCCCGCGGGCCTGCACCTGCCCGAGGGCAGCGCGGTGGAGGTGGAACTCAGCCGCAACGGTCGCAGCCGTCGCTTCCCGGCCACCGTGGCCTTCAGCCGCGCCGGCGCGGTAGGCACCCGCTTCGCCGAACTCAGCGTCACCGAGCAGCGCGAGCTGGTGCGCATGACCTTTTCCCGCGCCGATCTCTGGGCCGAGGCCTGGGGCAATCACCGCCCGGATTCCCTGCTGGGCTCGCTGCGCGAGGTCAGTCTGATCGGCCTGCGCGGTATCGCCGATCTCAATCGCAATGTCTGGCGCCTGAGCCGACCCTCCCGGCGCACGGCGCCCTCCTCTTCCGCCTCCCTGGACCGCCCATGACCGTGTCGCTTCGTCTCGCTCCGCTCCTGCTCGCCACCCTGGCAACCGCGCCCGCCATCGCCCTGGCCCAGAGCGCCCCCCCCGGTGGCCGTGGCCCTGGCCGGCAGCGGCTACGACAACAGCTTCAAGCAGCTCGGTGCGGTCTATCCCTTCAACCTGCGCGGCATCGACAGCCGCGACGGGGTCGGCTTCGACATCCGCGCCGACGAGATCGTCAGCGCGGCCAAGGTGACGCTGAACTACACCTATTCCCCGGCGCTGCTGCCGGAGTTGTCCCAGCTCAATGTGCTGGTCAAAGACGAGGTCGCCGCCAGCATTCCGCTGCCCAAGGAAGGCGCCGGTACGCCCCAGACCCGGATGGTGGACATCCCGCCGCGACTGATCACCGAATTCAACCGCCTGAGCATCCAGCTGATCGGCCACTACACCATGCAGTGCGAAGACCCGCTGCATTCCAGCCTCTGGGCCAAGGTGAGCAATGGCAGCCGCCTGGACATCCAGGTCAGCCGTCTGGACCTGGCACCGGACCTGGCGCGCCTGCCGCAGCCCTTTTTCGATCGCCGCGATGCCCGGCAGCTGGAGCTGCCCTTCGTCATCGCCGGTGCGGCCGACAACGGCACCCTGGAGGCCGCCGGCACCCTGACCTCCTGGTTCGGCGCCCTCGCGAGCTATCGCGGCGCCCGCTTCCCCAGCAGCCAGAGCGCCCTGCCGGCCAAGGGCAATGCGGTGGTGCTGGTCACCAGCGAGGAGCGCGCCAAGACCCTGGGCCTGAGTCTGCCGGCACCGGCGGCGGCCCGGGTCGACATCCTGGTCAACCCCTTCGATCCCCAGGGCCAGCTGCTGGTGATCTCCGGGCGTGATGCCAACGAACTCAAGCGCGCCGCGAGCGCCGTGGCGCTGGGTCACCAGACCCTGTCCGGCCAGGGCATGACCATCGACACCCTGCAGGCGCTGCAACCGCGCAAGCCCTACGATGCGCCCAACTGGCTGCCCAGCGACCGGCCGGTGCGTCTGGGCGAGCTGGCGACGCCCAAGGAACTCGGCGTCTCCGGTTACGCTCCGGGGACGGTGACCGTGCCGCTGCGACTGCCCCCGGACCTGTTCCTCTGGCGCAACCAGGGTTGCCCCTGCACCTCAGATACCGCTATACCCCGCAGCCGGTGGCGACCAATTCCTCGCTGCTGGTGAGCTTCAACGACCGCTTCGTGCAGTCCATCCCCCTGCCGTCCCAGGAGCACCTGGACCAGGGGCTGCAGGGTCTGATCAAGGACGAGGAGTTGCCCCGCGAGGCCGAGGTGCGGTTGCCGCTGGAGGGCGAGGCGCTGCAGGCCCGCCTGCAGTTCCGCTTCATGTACGACTACCTCAAGCAGGGTGAATGCCGCGACGTCATCATCGACAACATGCGCGGCACCCTGGAACCGGACTCGACCCTGGACCTGTCCGGCTATCGGCACTTCATCGCCCTGCCCAACCTGGGCGTGTTCAAGGACAGCGGCTTTCCCTTCACCCGCCTGGCGGATCTGAGCGAAACCGCGGTGATCCTGCCCGATGCGCCCAGCGCGGCGGAAATCGACAGCTACCTGAACGTGCTCGGCCGCTTCGGCAGTTCCACCGGCTATCCCGCCGCCGCGGTGACGGTGGCCCGCGCTGGCGAGGTCGAGGGCCTGGCCGACAAGGACCTGCTGCTGATCGCCAGCGGCGCCGACCAGCCGCTGCTGCAACGCTGGGCCGCCCAGTTGCCGGCCGGCTTCGCCGGCAACGGCCAGCGCTTCGAGGTTTCCGACCTGGCGTTCAAGGTGCGCCAGTGGTTCAGCAGTGACAACGAGATCAGTCTGGAGCGCAGCCGCGCGGCGCTGAGCGCCAGTGGTGGTGCCGGTGGCGCCTTCGTGGCCGGCTTCGAGTCACCGCTGAAGAGCGGTCGCAGCGTGGTGGCCCTGGTCGCCGCCCGCCCGGAGGGCCTGGCCGACATCAGCCGCGCCCTCACCACCCGGGAAGATTATGCCCAGGGGTTGCAGGGCAGCCTGGCCATGGTGCGAGGCCAGCAGGTGGAGAGCCTGGTAGCCGACGAGACCTATCACGTCGGCAGCCTGGGGCCGCTGCTCTATGTCCGCTGGCAACTGGCGCGTCATCCCCTGTTGATGCTGGGCCTGAGCGCCCTGGGCGTGGCCCTGCTGGCCAGTCTGCTGTATGCGGCGCTGCGCGCCCGTGCCCGTCAGCGGCTGGAGCGCTAGACCATGATCCGTACGCCGCTGCTGGCTACCCTGCTGACCGGTCTGCTGCTGCCACCGCTGGCCCTGGCGGCCGGCACGCCCGAAGCGCTGCTCATCGAGCAAGGCCACTTCTGGCAGGCGCGCAAGAATGCGCCCCGCGCCCAGGAAACCTGGAACAAGCTGCTCGAACTCGATGCGCAGCAGCCCGAGGCGCTGTACGGCCTGGGGCTGATCGAGGTGCAGGCTGACCGGCTGCCCGCGGCCCAGGCCTATCTGCGGCGCTTGCAAGCCCTCAAACCCGCGCCCCAGCAGGCCTTGCAACTGGAGCAGGACATCGCCCTGGCCAGTGGCGACAATCCCCAGCGCCTGGCGGATGCCCGCCAGCTTGTCAGCGAAGAAAAGCCGGTGCAGGCGCTGGCGCTCTATCGCCAGCTGTTCGGCGGTCGGCTGCCCCAGGGCGATCTGGCGCGGGAGTATTACGACATCCTCGCCTACACCCCCAATGGCTGGCAGGAAGCCGGCCCGGGCATCGAGCGCCTGCGCAAGCCGCAACCCAGCGATCCGGCGCTGATGCTGATCCAGGCCAAGCACCTGGCGCGCTTTCCGGCCAGTCGCAGCCGTGGCATCCAGGCCCTGGCGGAGCTGAGCACGCGCAAGGACATCGGTGGCGAAGCCGCCGAATACTGGCGCCAGGCGCTGGTCTGGAGCGGTCCGCCCGATCCGGCCGAGGCACCGCTGTTCGAGGCCTACCTGCGTCAGCATCCGGATGACGCCGAGTTGCGCGCCCAGCTGGAAAAGGGCCGTGCCCTGAGTCGAAGCGGCGGCCTTGATCCGCAACTGGCGCGCGGCATCGAGGCCTTGCGGCGCAATGAACTGGGCGCGGCCGAAAGCGCCTTCCAGGCCCGCCTCAAGACGGCCCCCAACGATGCCAACGCCCTGGGCGGACTGGGTATCGTTCGCCAGCGCCAGGAGCGCTTCAGCGACGCCGAGGACCTCTTGGGCCGCGCCAGCCGTCAACCGGGCGGCGCGCGCTGGCAGGCGCCGCTGGCCGAGGTGCGCTACTGGGCGCTGCTCGCCCAGGCCCGCCAGGCCCAGCAGGCCCAGCAGGCCAACGACTTCACTACCGCTCGCGCCCGGGTGGAGCAGGCGCTGCGGCTGGACGCCAAGCGTCCGGAAGCACCGCTGGCCCTGGCCGGGCTGCAGGCCCAGACCGGGCAGCTGGACGCCGCCGAGGCCGCTTATCGGCGGATCCTGCAGCAGGATCCGCGCAATCTGGAAGCCCGCCGTGGCCTGATCTACCTGCTGGCCGAGAGCGAGCGTCCGGCCGAGGCCCTGCGCCTGCTCGACACCCTGACCCCGGCCGAACGCGCCAAGCTCGGCAACCTGGATCGACTCAAGGCCACCCAGGCCCTGCAGGAAGCCAAGCTGGCCGAAGGCCGTGGCGATCTCCAGGGCGCCCGTCGCGCCCTGGAAGACGCCCGGCGCGCCGATCCGGACGATGTCTGGACGCTGCTCGCCCTGGCGCGCCTGCAGCTGCGCCAGGGCCAGGCCCAGGCGGCACGGCAGACCCTGGACAGCGGCCTGGCCAAGGACCCGCAACGCCCCGAGGCGCTCTATGTCCGCGCCCTGTTCGCCCTGGAGCAGCAGGATCCCGCGGCGGCGCGCGAGTTGCTCGGGCGCATCCCGCCGGCCCAGCGCACGCCGGCCATGAACGCCCTGGCCACCGATCTCGACTTTGATGCCAGGGTAGGCGCCGCCCGCGACCTGGCCCGCCGCGGCCAGCAGCAGGCCGCGCGGCGCCAGTTGGCGGCCCTGGAGCCACAGGCCGGCGAGCGCGCCGCCGCCCTGGGTGGCCTGGCGGCGGCCTATGCCGAGGCCGGTGACCCGGAACACGGGCTGCGCCTGCTGCGCGATGTCCTGGCCCGCGAACGCACGCCCGATCCCGCCCTGCGCCTGCAATACGGCGAGGTACTGCTGCGCAGTGGCGCCGACGACGAGGTCAACGCCCTGCTGCACGACCTCCAGGGTCAGCGCCTGAGCGCCACGCAGCGCCAGGGCTATGAGGACCTGCTCTATCGCTACCGGGTGCGCCAGGCCGACCAGCTGCGCGAGCGCGGCGATCTGGTCACCGCCTACGACACCCTGGCGCCGGCCCTGGCCCAGCGCCCGGACGATGACCTGGCCAATGCCGCCCTGGCGCGGCTGTACCTGGCCAATGGCGAGGCCGACAAGGCGCTGCGCCTCTATGACCCCCTGCTGCGTCGCGCCCCCGACAATCCCCGCTTGCAACTGGGTGCGGCCGATGCCGCCGTGCGCGCCCGGGACAACGCCTATGCCGAGCGCGCCCTCGCACGCGCCGTCACCCTGGCCGCCGACGACGTGGCGGTGCTGACCGAGGCTGCGCGTCTCTATCGCGCCCTGGGCCGTGACGGCCGGGCCACCGAACTGCTGCGCCAGGTGGTGGCGGTGGAGCGCCGCGACGCCGAGACCGCGCGGCCCCTGGCCAGCGCACCGGCCAATCCCTTCGGCCCGCGCCGCGGCAGCGCCACCCTGGCCAGCCAGGCCATTCCGCCGACCGCCGACCACTTGCTGGCGGCGGCCAAGGCCGCGCCCCTGGCGGACGCGCCCGCCGCCCCGCCGGACAGCGCTGCCGAGCGCGCCCTCGACGACCTGCTGCAGACCCGCAGTGCGCGCCTCACCCAGGGCCTCACCGTGCGCAGCAACGACAACGAGCGCGGCCTGGGCAAGCTCACCGACGTGGAGGCGCCGCTGGAGATCGACTTCCCGCTGGGCGACGTGCGCCTGGCCGTGCGGGTGACCCCGGTCAGCCTGACTGCCGGCAGTGTCGGCAGCGCTGCCCGCAGTCGCTTCGGTGGCGGTCCGGCCGCCACCCAGGCCGCGCCGGACGCCTCGCCGGGCAGCCAGAGCGACAGCGGCGTGGGCCTCGCGGTGGCCTACAGCGATCCCCAGCTCGGCCTCAAGGCCGATGCCGGCACCACGCCCCTGGGCTTTCTCTATTCGACGCCAGTGGGTGGGGTAAGCCTGGACCGGCCGCTGACCGACCACAGCCGCTATACCCTCTCGGCCTCGCGCCGCGTGGTGATCGACAGCCTGACCTCCTTTGCCGGCAGCGAAGACACCCGTACCGGTCAGCAATGGGGCGGCGTGACCGCGAACGGCGTGCGCGGCCAGCTCGGTTATGACGACAGCCAGTTCGGCGCCTATGCCTATGCTTCCTGGTACCGGCTGCTGGGCAACCAGGTCGCCGACAACAGCCGCACCGAATTGGGCACCGGGCTGTACCGCTATCTGATCAACAGCGAAGACAGCCGCCTGACCCTGGGCCTGTCCCTCACCGGCATCGCCTACGACAACAACCAGGCCTTCTTCACCTACGGCCATGGCGGCTACTTCAGTCCGCAGCGCTTCTATGCCCTGGGCGTGCCCCTGACCTGGTCGCAGCGCACCGACCGCTGGACCTGGCAGCTGCGCGGCGCAGTGGGCGTGCAGCGCATCGTGCAGGACGGCGCCGACTTCTACCCGACCGACGCCCGGTTGCAGGCCGCGGCGAGCCAGGCGCTCGGCGCCCCGGCGGTCTATGGCGGGCAGAACAAGACCAGCCTCGGCTACAGCCTCCATGGCGCCACCGAGTACCAGCTCGGGCGCCAGCTGTTCGTCGGCGGCAACCTCGGCGTCGACAACGGCCGCGATTTCCAACAGCTCAATGGCGGCGTCTATCTGCGCTATGCGCTGGAACCCCAGGACCGTGCACTCGCCCTGCCGGTCAGTCCCTATCGTTCCCCCTACGACAACTGAGTCACGGAGCTCCCATGGCAGCCAGCCTCCTCACCGGCCTTACCATTCTCATGATCGGCGACAGCCACCTGGCCACGCCCGACTACCTGATCGGCACCCTGCAGGACAGCCTGGTGCAACAGGGCGCCAAGGTGCACACCCTGGGTATCTGCGGCACCAACGCCGGCGACTGGCTCAAGGTCACCCCCGGCACCTGCGGCGGCGCCGAGCGGCGCAACGGCGACAAGGCCGTGGTGCTTGGCGGCAAGGCCGCCACCCAGCCGATCAGTGAACTCATCGCCACCGACAAGCCCGACCTGGTGCTGATCGTCATGGGCGACACCATGGCCAGCTACACCAATCCGAGCTTTCCCAAGACCTGGGTCTGGCAGCAGACCACCAGCCTGACCAAGGCCATCGGCGCCACCAAGACCCACTGCGCCTGGGTCGGCCCGACCTGGGGCACCGAGGGCGGCAAGTACGGCAAGACCTTCGAGCGGGTCAAGCTGATGTCCGGCTTCCTCGCCAGCAACGTCGCGCCCTGCAGCTACATCGACTCGCTGAGCTTCGCCAAGCCCGGCCAGTGGGCCACCATCGACGGCCAGCACCTGACCGGTCCGGGCTACAAGTCCTGGAGTTCGGCCATCGTCGACGCCCTGAACAAGCTGCCCGCCGACAAGCTCAAGGGAGCCGCCCAGTGAAGGCCCTGCTGCTGCTCGGCCTGCTGGTGGGCGGGATCGCCCAGGCCGAGGTGTCCCTCTACCCCACCGGCCCCAGCGAAGACTCGGCCTTCCTCCGCTTCGTCAACGCCGGCAGCCAGCCCCTGGCGCTGCAGGCCTCCGGCTCCGCCGCGCGGCTGCAGCTGGAGGCCGGCAAGCCGGTCTCCGACTACCTGACCGTGCCGGCGACCAAGGCCATCCAGGGCGAACTGGTCCAGGGCGCGGCCAAGGCACCGCTTGATCTGACCGTGGCCGCCGGTGAATTCGCCACCCTGGTGGTCCTGCCCGGCACACCGCTGGTGCAGCGCCTGGTGCGCGAGCAACCCGACGACTTCAACGCCCTCAAGGCCTCGCTGGCCTTCTACAGCCTGGATCCGCAGTGCACGACCCCGGGTCTGCAGGCGGCCGGGCGCAATGCCGAGATCTTCAAGGACGTCGCCGATGGCACCCTGCAGCGGCGCAGCCTCAACGCCGTGGCGCTCAAGGTGCAGCTGACCTGCGCCGGCCAGGCCACCGGCGCGGCGCTGGACCTGGGCGAACTCAAGGCCGGCGAGCGCTATAGCGTGCTGCTGCTGCCGGGCGCCAGCGGTCCGCGGCTGCTCGCCACCCAGGACGCTATCGCCCACTAAGGACAGCCGCTCGATGGTCTTCGCCTCGCTGGAATTCCTCACCCTCTTCCTGCCGCTGTTCCTGCTGGTCTACGCCCTGGCGCGGCCCGGCGGGCGCAACGGGGTGCTGCTGGTGGGCAGCTGGCTGTTCTATGGCTGGCTGAGTCCGCTGTTCCTGCTGCTGCACATGGCCCTGGCCTTGCTGGCCTGGGTCGGCGGGCTGCTGGTGGATCGAGCGCGCGAAGGCTCGCGAGCAAGGCTGCGGCTGCTCGCCGGGCTGATCGTGATCAACCTGGCGGTGCTCTGCTGGTACAAGTACGCCAACATCGTCGCCGCCACCTGGAGCCAGGTGCTGGTGAGTGCCGGGGCCCTGCCGCTGGACTGGCAGAAGGTGGCCTTGCCGGCCGGGCTGTCCTTCATCGTGCTGCAGGCGATCTCCTACCTGGTGGATGTCCATCGTCACGTGGTGCCGGTGGAGCGCAGCTTCGTCAACTACGCCACCTACATCTCCATGTTCGGCCATTCCATCGCCGGGCCGATCATCCGCTACGACTGGGTGCGCCGCGAACTCAACCAGCGCTGGTTCAATCGCGAGAATTTCGCCCTCGGCGCGCGCCGGTTCATGATCGGCATGTGCATGAAGGTGCTGGTGGCCGACACCCTGTCGCCGTTGGTGGACGTGGCCTTCCACCTTGACCAGCCGTCCTTCGCTGACGCCTGGATCGGCTGCCTGGCCTATTCGCTGCAACTGTTCTTCGACTTCGCCGGCTACAGCGCCATGGCCATCGGCCTGGGCCTGATGCTGGGTTTCCACTTCCCGGAAAACTTCAGCCGGCCCTATCTCGCCCGCAGCATCCAGGACTTCTGGCGGCGCTGGCACCTGTCGCTGTCCAGCTGGCTGCGCGACTACCTCTACATCTCCCTGGGCGGCAATCGCGGCGGTCGCTGGCGCACCTATCGCAACCTCTTCCTGACCATGGCCATCGCCGGTCTCTGGCACGGCGGCGACAGCTGGAACTACCTGCTCTGGGGCATGCTGCACGGCCTGGCGCTGTGCCTGGACCGGCTCTGGGACGAACTCGGCGGCCGCCCGCTGCCGCGACCCCTGGCCCACGGCCTGACCCTGCTGTTCGTGGCCCTGGCCTGGACGCTGTTCCGTGCGCCGGACTTCGCCACGGCGCTGTCCCTGTACGCCGGCCAGTTCGGTCTGCACGGCTTCGCCCTGGGCGTTGCCCTGGCCGTGCCCCTGAGACCCGCGCACGGCCTGGCCGCCGCCCTGGGCGTGGCCTGCGTCCTGGCCCCGCTGTGGCAGGCGCGCATCGAGGCGCGTCTGCCCGGTAGCGCCCTGCTGCGCGGTGTCGGTGCCCTTTGGCCGGTAGCCGGCTTCCTGCTCTGCTTCGCGCTGATCGCCAGCCGCGAAGCCGTGCCCTTCCTCTACTTCCAGTTCTGAGGCCGCCGTCATGAGCGCTCCCGCCCTGCCGCCCTCACCCGCACCCCAGCCGCCCAGCGCCAGCAGCGTACGCCTGGCCCCGCTCGCCGGGGTGGTCTTCGCCCTGTTCCTGGTGATCGGCCTGCTGTCCTGCGCCTGGGCACTGCTGACCGGTCGCCTCTCGCTCTGGCCGGAACGGGTGGATCGCCACGCCCTGCTCGAAGGCGAGCTCACCCACCACATCGCCAAGGAGCTGGCCAAGGCGCCGCTGCCGGAAGCGGCCGCCCGCCTGGAGCGCGGCGCCAGCTGGCTGCTGCTGCTGGGCGACAGCGGACCGCGGGTGCGCCAGGGTTGCCCCGGCTGGCTGTTTCTCGCCGAAGAACTCGAGGTCCCGCGCCACGCCGGCGCCAATGCCCGCGCCCGCGCCCGCGCCCAGACGGTGATCGAGCTGCGCCGGCAACTGGCCGCCCGGCACATCCAGCTGCTGGTCGCCGTGGTGCCGGACAAGAGTCGCATCGCCGCCGACCGGTTGTGCGGACTGCGACGCCCCGCTGCCTTTGCCAACCGGGTCGCCGACTGGATGCGGATGCTGAGTGCCGCGCGCGTGCCGGTGCTCGACCTGACCACGGCACTCACGCCCCTGGGCAGCGCCGCCTTCCTGCGCACCGATACCCACTGGAACGAGGCCGGTGCCGAGGCCGCGGCTCGCGCCCTGGCGCTGCGCATCCAGGCGCTGCCCTTCCAGGCCAGCCCGGCACGGACATTCGCTCGCACGCTGCTGGCGCCGGCACCGCGACCCGGAGACCTGGTGCGCCTGGCCGGCCTGGGCTGGCTGCCGCCACGCCTGCAACCCGCCCCCGAGGTGCTGCGCCTGACCCAGGTCGACAGCCGCGCCGCGGCCGAGCCCAGCGATGACCTGTTCGGCGATGGCGACCTGCCCAACGTCGCGGTAATCGGCACTTCCTTCTCGCGCAATTCCAATTTCCTGCCGTTCCTGGAGCAGGCCCTGGGCGCCAGCGTCGGGCGCTTCGCCAAGGATGGCGGGCATTTCGCCGGCGCGGCGCGCGACTACTTCGCCAGTCCCGCCTTCCGACAAACCCCGCCACAGTTATTGGTCTGGGAAATTCCCGAGCGCGATTTACAATCCCCCGGCCCCGAGGCGTTGCGTCTCGATCCGCGTCCTTGAGGCAACCAAGGCTTTCTCCATGGGTCTGAGGACGCAACCCCCAGCCCCCAGGAAGCCTTTCGATGACGGAACTGCTAGACGGCCTGACCCAGTGGATCAACCAGCACCACCAGTGGCTGGGCGTGGCCATCTTCATCATCTCCTTTCTCGAGTGCCTGGCCCTGGCCGGGCTGGTGGTACCCGGCACGGTGATCCTGTTCGCCGTGGCCATCGCCGCCGGCAACGGCGCGCTCAACCTCTTCGATACCCTGCTGCTGGGCTTTCTCGGCGGCATCCTCGGCGACGCGGTGTCCTATTTCATCGGTCGGCGCTTCCATGAAGGCATCCGCCGCCTGCCCGGACTGCGCACCCATCCGGAATGGATCGGCTCGGCCGAGGGCTTCATCCACAGATACGGCGTGGCCAGTCTGCTGGTGGGTCGTTTCATCGGTCCGCTGCGCCCGCTGCTGCCGCTGATCGCCGGCATGCTCGACATGCCCCTGGTCAAATTCGTCAGCGTCAGCCTGGTGGCCGCCGCCGGCTGGTCCATCGCCTATCTCGGCCCGGGCTGGGTGACCGGCGCGGCCTTTCGCCTGCCGCTGCCGGAGGGCTTCTGGCAACAGGCCGGCATCGTCTTCGGTGGCGCCGCGGTGCTGCTGACGGTGGTGGCTCATGGCGCCTGGCGCGAGCGCGCCGGCACTACCCTGATCAGCGGCGCCCTCTGCCTGGCCGGGCTGCTGGCGCTGCTGTTCGGCTGGCACCACCTGCGCGCCTTCGACGAAGGCCTGATGGCGCTGGTCCAGGAGCATCGCGAAGGCTGGCTCAACCTGGTCGCCGTGGTCATCACCCGCATGGGCGATTTCCGCACCCAGCTGATCCTCGCCGCCGTGCTGATCCTGGTGCTGGCCGCCTACCGCCAGTGGCGCCCGCTGCTGTTCGCCCTGGGCACCACCCTGGGGACCGCCCTGGCCAACGGCCAGCTGAAGAACCTGCTGGCCCGTGCCCGCCCCGACGTGCTCGCCGAGCCGCTGACCACCTACAGCCTGCCCAGCGGCCACAGCTCGGCCTCCTTCGCCTTCTTCCTGACCCTGGGCATCCTCGTCGGGCGCCGCTACGGTCCGCGCGGGCGCCTCGCCTGGCTGGTGATCGCCGCCCTGCCAGCGGTACTCATCGCCCTCAGCCGCGTCTACCTGGGCGTGCACTGGCCCACCGACGTCCTCGCCGGTGCCCTGCTCGCCGGGGGCTTCTGCGGCCTGAGCCTGGCGCTGCTGCAGAAGACCGGCGGCAATCGCCTGGAGCCGATTCCGCCGCGGACCTGGTGGGTGCTGCTGCCACTGGTGGTGCTGGTGCTGGCCTTCGCCGCCGGCTGGGCCCTGCCAGCGGCCATCGAGCGCTATGCGCCCCGGCTGTAAGGCCGCCGCTAGCCAAAAAATCCGCTCAGGTTCCTGCAGTTTCGCCTCTCTTGTGGTCTGAACGCCTGGAATTGCAGAGGTGGCCGGGGGAGGCTCGATAGATGGCAGCGCAGATTGCCGACTGGAACGAACTGGACTTTCTCGCCGGCGGCGGCGAGATGGGTGCCCGCTTGCGCACCCACGACTGGTCGGATTCGCCCCTGGGCCCGCCATCGCAGTGGCCGCAATCGCTGCGCTCGGCCCTGAGCATCTGCTTGAATTCCAGCTTTCCCACCGCCATCTACTGGGGCCCCGACCTGCTGCTGCTCTACAACGATGCCTGGGCACCGATTCCCGCGGAACGCCACCCCTGGGCCTTCGGACGTCCAGCCCAGGAGGTCTGGCAGGACATCTGGCCGGTGGTCGGACCGCAGTTCGAGCAGGTCCTGAGCAGCGGCCAGGGCTTTTCGGTCTTCGACCAGTTGCTGCCGATGGTCCGCCAGGGCGTGGTCAGCGAGACCTACTGGAACTACAGCTTCACCCCGATCCGCGGTGAAGGCGGCGAGATCGCCGGGATCTTCAACCAGGGCCACGAGACCACCCAGCGCATCCTCGACGAGCGCCGGCGTACTGCCGAGGCCGCGCGCCAGCGGCGGATGTTCGAGCAGGCGCCCGGCTTCGTCGCCATCGTGCGCGGGCCGGACCACGTCTTCGACTTCGTCAATGTCGCCTACAGCCGTCTGTTCGATGGCCGACCCCGCGAAGGCCTCACGGTGCGCGAAGTCTTTCCCGAATTGCAGAGTCAGGGCTACTTCGAGTGGCTCGAACAGGTCTATCGCAGCGGTCGCCGCTTCGTCGCCGAGCACCAGCCGCTGCGCCTGGAGACCGCGGGCGAACCGGTCCGCACCCTGTATCTGGATTTCATCTACGAACCCCTGACCGACGAAAACGGCCAGGTGATCGGCATCTTCTGCCAGGGGCAGGACGTCACCGAGGCCCATCTGGCCCGGGCTGCCCTGGAAGCCAGTGAACGCCGCTTTCGCACCGCCCTGGAGATCGAGACGGTGGGCGCCCTCTGCTTCGATGCCGAAGGGCGGCTGATCGATGCCAATGACGCCTTCCTGCGCATGAGCGGCCATGGCCGCGAGGATCTGGCCGCCGGGCGCATCGCCTGGCCGGCACCGAGACTGCCACGCGCCGATGCTCAGGTGCCGCCCGAGGAGCGTTGCTATCGGCGCCGCGATGGCTCGACCGGCTGGGCCCTGGTGGCCGCCAAGCGCCTGCCCGATGGCAGCGCCTTCGAATTCCTCGTCGACATCAGCGACCGCAAGCAGGCGGAAGCCGAGTTGCGCGAGGAAACCCGCACCCTGGAAGCCCTCAAGCGCATCGACACGGAACTGGCCAGCCAGCTGGATCTGGCGCACCTGGTGCAGACCGTGACCGATGCCGGGGTGGAATTGACGGGCGCCCGCTTCGGTGCCTATTTCAATCATCAGGTCACCGCCGATGGCGGCGGCCTGCGGCTCTTCACCCTATCCGGTGCCGAGCGCGACGATTTCGAGCGCCTTGGCGAGCCCGGCGCCACGGCCCTGTTCGACCCGACCCTGCTGAACCGAGGGGTGGTACGTGCCGACGATGTGGCTGCCGATCCGCGCTATGGCCAGTCCGCACCGCACTGGGGCCTGCCGCCCGGACACCTGCCGGTGCGCAGCTATCTGGCCGTCTCCGTGGTGGCCCGTGACGGGACGGTGCTGGGTGGACTCTTCTTCGGCCATCCCGAACCGGGGCGCTTCAACGTCCGTCACGAACGCTTGATGGCGGCCCTGGCCGCTCGCGCGGCCATCGCCATCGAGCAGGCCCATTTGTTCCAGGCGGTGCGTACCGCCAACGAAACCCTCGAACAGCGGGTGATCGAGCGCACCGCCGAACTGACCCAGGCGCAGCAGGCGCTGCATCAGGCGCAGAAGATGGAAGCCATCGGCCAGTTGACCGGCGGCATTGCCCATGACTTCAACAACCTGCTGGCCGGCATCATCGGCAGCCTGGAGTTGATCGAGCGTCGTCTGCAGCAAAGCCGTACCGACCAGCTCGACCGGCTGCTCGGTGGCGCCCAGGCCTACGCCGCACGCGCCGCCTCCCTGACCCAGCGGCTGCTGGCCTTTTCCCGGCGGCAGACCCTGGAACCCAAGCCCACCGACGTCAACGAGCTGATGCTGGCCATGGAGGAATTGATCCGCCGCAGCGTCGGTCCGGCGATCGAGGTCCGGGCCGAGCCGGCGCAGCCGCTCTGGCCGACGGTGATCGATGCGGTGCAACTGGAAAGCGCCCTGCTCAACCTGGCGATCAATGCCCGGGATGCCATGCCCCAGGGCGGGCAGCTGCGGTTGTCCACGGCCAATCTGCCCGCGGACGCACCCGAGCGACCGGACGATCTGCCTGCCGGAGACTATGTGCGGGTCAAGGTAAGCGACACCGGTAGCGGCATCGCGCCGGAGATCCTGGAACGGATCTTCGATCCCTTCTTTACCACCAAGCCACCGGGTCAAGGCACCGGATTGGGCCTGTCCATGGTGCATGGCTTTGTGCACCAGTCGGGTGGCCAGATCCAGGTCGATACCACGCCTGGCGTGGGGACCTGCATCTCGCTCTATCTGCCACGGGCGCCGGAGGGCGACGCCCGCACGTCCTGAGCGACGCCTGGCGGCGCCGCTCAGCCGATGCTAGAGACCGGCACCATGGGGCGTGGTGCCGCCCTTCATCTGCGATTGCAGGTAGTTCTGCAAGCCGATCTTGTCGATCAGGCCCAGCTGCTGCTCCAGCCAGTAGGCGTGGTCTTCTTCGGTGTCTTCCAGCTGCACCACCAGGATCTCGCGGGTGACGAAGTCCTTGTGCTGGTTGCACAGGGCCACGCCCTGGGCCAGGGCTTCGCGGACCTCGTATTCCAGCGCCAGGTCCGCGCGCAGCATCTCCGGTACGGTCTGGCCGACGGTGATGGCATTGGGACGCATGTCCGGCGTGCCTTCGAGGAACAGGATGCGGCGCAGCAGGGCATCGGCGTGCTGGGTTTCCTCTTCCATCTCGTGGCCGATCCGCTCGTACAGGCGCATCAGGCCCCAGTCCTCGTACATCCGCGAATGGATGAAGTATTGGTCGCGCGCCGCCAGCTCGCCGCGCAGCAGCTGGTTGAGGTAATTGATGACGTCCGGATGGCCTTGCATGAAAAGAGTCCTGTGCTGTTCAGTGCCAAGTTTAGCGCGCTGGCGCCCAGAGGACGCCGTTCATCGCCCGACCACTGGGGCCGTTCGTCTCATCGCAGCGCTAATCGTTCTGCTTCACGATCAGCTTAGCCAGGGCGGTGGCGGCTCTTCGCGCACGCTGGGCTCATCCTGTTCGCGACGCGCCGCCTGCCGTCGTTCCTCGTCACGCCGCGCCGCCTCGATCTCGCGCATCACCGCATGGACATCGGCCTGGTCTTCGCGCTCGGCGAACTCGCCGGTCAGGCGGGTATTGGCGAACAATTCGCCCTTCTCGAACAGCGCCCACATCTCCGGCGCATAGCGGGTCGTGCGCAACTCAGGCGCGAAGCGGCCAAAGTAGAGCGCCATGTTCTCCACGTCCCGCGCCAGCAGGCGGAAGGCGTGGTTGTTGCCGGCCGCGTCCACCGCCTGGGGCAGGTCGATGATCACCGGGCCGTCCTCGGCCAGCAGCACGTTGAATTCGGAAAGGTCGCCGTGGACCAGCCCGGCGCAGAGCATGCGCACGATCTGGCCGATCATCAGTTCGTGATAGCGCAGTGCTTCCTCGGCGGTGAGGGTCACGTCATTGAGTCGCGGCGCGGCCTCGCCATTGCCGTCGGTGACCAGGTCCATCAGCAGCACACCGTCGAGGAAGTCGTGGGGCTTGGGTACCCGTACCCCGGCGTCGGCCAGGCGATAGAGCGCCGTCACCTCGGCATTCTGCCAGTTGTCCTCGCGCTCGCGCCGACCGAACTTGGAGCCCTTGGCCATGGCGCGGTTTTCCCGACTGCCACGCACCTTGCGCCCCTCCTGGTACTCGGCGGCCTGGCGGAAGCTGCGCTTGTCGGCCTCCTTGTAGACCTTGGCGCAGCGCACCTGGCTGCCGCAGCGCACCACGTAGACCGCCGCCTCCTTGCCACTCATCAGGGGCCGTATCACCTCATCGACCAAGCCGTCCTCGATCAACGGCTCGATGCGTTTGGGAGTTTTCATCGCCGGTTCCAGCTCCTTCTTGTCGGTCGTCACAGGGGGACGTGTGAGGCAAGTTTCAAGCCAGACGCCGAGAAAGGGAAGTCGGCGTCGCCCCTGAGCGTGCGACTCATCGAAGCGGACAAGATTCCTCGGCCGTGACCGACTGCGTGCTCAACCCCCGAAGAAGGCCAGGAAACGCCGCCACTCGGCCTGGGCCACGGCCAGTTCCACCGGGGCGAAGCGCACCTCGTGATGGGCCGGGCACTGGGCCAGGCGCGCCAGGTCCAGTGGATGGATGAAGCCCAGCAGCGGATAGCCGCCCATGGTCTGGCGATCGGCCATGAGCACGATGGGCTGGCCGTCGGGCGGTACCTGGATGGCACCGGTCACCACCCCCAGCGACCACTGGCGGCGGGGCGGCGCCAGGGGTACGTCGCCAGCCAGGCGGATACCCATGCGATCGGACTGCGGACTGACCCGCCAGGGTTGCGTGAACAGCGCCTGCTGCTGCGCCGGTCCGAAGGCCTCGGCGTCGCCGCCAAGGATCACCCTCAGCGTCGGCACCGCGCGATAGTCCGGCACGAAGCGCGCAGCCGGCCCGCAGCCGTGGCTATGCAGCGCGCTCACCGCCGCACAGGTCAGCCGCTGACCGGCCGCGAGCGGCGCGCCCCTGCCCTCCAGCCCGCCCAGGCCTTCGCGGCGATTGCTGGCCACGCTGCCCAGGGTCGCCGGCGCCTGGAAACCGCCACCGGCGGCGGCCAGGTAGGCGCGCTGTCCGGCCTGGGCGAAGCCCAGGCGCAAGCGCGCGCCAGCCTGCACCGGAAAGCACGACCAGGCCGGCAGCGGCTCGCCATCCAGCCGGGCGTCCAGCGGCGCACCGGTCAGCGCCAGCCAGGTGTCGGTCTCGCTTTCGAATTCGGCACCGCCCAGGGCGATCTCCAGCAGCGGCGCCGCGACCGGATTGCCCACCAGGCGATTGGCCCAGCGCGCGGCATGGCCGTCCATGGGTCCGGAGGGGGCCACGCCCAGGTGTTGCCAGCCCTGGCGCCCCAGGTCCTGCAACAGGGCGAGGGGACCGGACTTGATGATCTTGAGACCGCTCATGGCTGACCTCCCTGGGCGCGAAAGGCGGCTTCGTCCACCGGGACGAAGCGCACCCGATCCCCGGGCGCCAGCAGGCACGGCGGTTCGGCCTGGGCGTCGAAGACCGTCCACAGGCAGCGCCCGATGAGATTCCAGCCGCCCGGCGAGGCCTGCGGATAGACCGCGGTCTGGCGCTCGGCGATGGCCAGGCTGCCGGCGGGCACGCTGGTGCGTGGCGTGCTGCGCCGGGGCAGCGCCAGGCGCTCGTCCAGCTCGCCGAGAAAGGCGAAGCCCGGCATGAAGCCGATGGCGCCCACCTGATAGTCGCGACCACTGTGGAGGCCAATGACCTCGGCCGCGCTCAGGCCACAGCGCTCGGCTACCTCGGCCAGGTCGGGTCCGGCATAGAGCGTCGGCACCTGGTGCAGACGCCCGCCCTCGCCCGCCGGCGCGGCGCCCGGCCAGTCGGCCAGCAGTGGGGCGAGTCCGGCCTGCAGCTCGACCAGGGTCAGTTGTAGGGGATCGTAGTGCACCAGCAGGCTGGTCCAGCCCGCCACCAGATCGGTCACCGCCAGGCCGAAGCGCTGGCGAATCCGCTCGCCCAGGCGGGCGATACGCGGGGGCAGCTCGGCGTCGGGATGCTCGGCCAGCTCGAGCAGCAGCGCCGCGACGCCAAAGGGTTTGCCGACGATCATAGGGTGTCCAGGGCGGCGCGCAGCCGGCGCAGCACTGCCAGGGATTCGGCATTGTCGCCATGCACGCAGAGGCTGTCGGCCTGCAGCCGCATGGGCTGGCCATCGAAGCCGGGAAAGTCTTCGCCCCGGGCGATGGCGACGGCCTGGGCGAGGATGCGTTCGGGATCGTGGTGGACGGCGCCGGCCTGGCCACGCGGCGCCAGGGAGCCGTCGGCCAGATAGGCGCGATCGGCGAAGGCTTCCAGCAGCAGCGGCACCCCGGCGGCCTCGGCCAGTCGGCGCTCGCGGTCATTGTCGGCCTTGGCCAGCACCATCAGCGGCAGCCCCTGGCGATAGCGGGCGCAGGCAGCGAGCGCGGCGGTGAGCAGGGCATCATCCTTGACCAGGGCGTTGTAGAGGGCGCCATGGGGCTTCACGTACTCGACGCGCACGCCTGCGGCGCGGCAGAAGGCGTCCAGGGCGCCGATCTGGTAGAGAATCATGGCTTCCACCTCGGCCGGGGTGCAGGCCATGGGTCGCCGACCGAAGCCCACCAGATCGGGATAGGCCGGATGGGCGCCGATCTGCACGTTATTGGCCACCGCCAGGGTCACGGCGCGCTGCATGGTCAGGGGATCGGCGGCGTGGAAGCCGCAGGCCAGATTGGCCTGGTCGACCAGGGGAATGGCATGGGCGTCGTCGCCCATGGACCAGGCACCGTAGCTTTCACCGGAATCGCAATTGAGCAGCAGGCGAGCGGACATGACAGGATCCTCTGAGGAAGTAGCTGGAGTGTCGGAAAGCCGGGGCGCCGCTGTCCAACAAAAGATTCCGGGCACCGGCGATAAGAAGCCATTGAAACACCCGGGCTAGACCAGCACCGGCAAGGCGCGCTCCGGGCCCAGCCGCGTACACCAGTCGGCCACCACCGTCTGGCTCAGGGCCACCACCGCCTCGCTCAGCGCCAGGCCGGCGCCGCCATGCCAGCTGGCCTGGACATCGAAGGGCGGCGGCCCGGCCAGTGGCAAGGGCATCAGGCTGCCGCGGGCCAATTCCTCGATCACCAGGGCCGGCGGCAGGGCGCCGATGCCGAAGCCCTCGCCCATCAGCTTGATGATGGCCGCCACCGAGTTGATGCAGCAGACCCGTGGTTCGGCGATGCCCTCGCGCTGCAAGAGGCCGAGGATGTCCTGGTGTGGTCGCGAATGGCGGGAAAAGGTGATCAGGCGCTCGCCAGCCAGTTCGGCCAGATTGGCGTAGGGTCGCGCCAGATGGCTGTCGCTGGCCACCAGCCAGCGCACCGGGTAGCTGGCCAGGTGCAGATTGCGGATGCCCTCGGCGCGCAGCAGATCGGCCTGGAAGATCAGGTCGAGCTGCCCGCGCGCCAGTTGCTCGGCCAGATTCAGCGCCGTGTCCGCGGTCAGCTCCAGCTCGATGGCCGGATAGGTCTGGGTGACGGCGGCGATCAGTTGATCCAGCCAGCTGTGGATCACCGTATCCATCACGCCGATGCGCAGGCGGCCCTCCAGGGTCTGGCCATGGCCCAGGGCCTCGTGCAGCTCGCGCTGGGTGGCCAGCATCCGTTCGGCGTAACCCAGTACCCGATGACCCTCGGCGGTCAGGCTCACGCCGCGGGAATCGCGCAGGAACAGCTGCACGCCCAGCTCGCTCTCCAGCACGGCGATACGACTGGAGATGGCGGCCTGGGTGGTGGACAGCTTTTCCGCCGTGAGGCGGAAACTGCCCAGGCGGGCGACCCAGACGAAGGTATCGAGAAAGCGCAGATTCATGGGGACCTCGACAAGGCTGTCCCACCACTTTACCCCCACCAGCGGCCTTGTCTGCCCCGCTTTTCCCTATCGGCGGCGAACAGTTTTATTTGCTGGACGCCAGCTCCACCGGCGGCGAAAGATGCCAGCCGGCGTTATGCCACATGACGCCCGACAACAATAACGAGCCGTGCCAGGGGCACTGCCTGGATCAGCCGAAGCCGTCCGCGGCTTCCCATCGTCCGCCGCACCGTCTGCCCGGAGCGCGGTGGACCCGCTGGAGACATCCACCCATGCAAACCACCGTCAACCTCTGGCCGCTGCTGGGCGTGCCGGTCATCGTGGTCGGCTTCCTGCTGAGATTCAATCCGCTGCTGGTGGTCGCCCTGGCCGCCGTGGCCACCGGGATCGCCGCCCAGTTCAGCCCCGCGGCGCTGCTCGCCGCCATCGGCACCGGCTTCATCAAGGCGCGCGCCCTGCCGCTGATCATCCGGCTGCCGCTGGCGGTGATCGGCCTGCTCGAACGCCACGGCCTGCGCCTGCATGCGCAGAACTGGATCGCGCGCTTTCGCAACGCCACCGTCGGCCGCCTGCTGATCTTCTATCTCTTCGTCCGCGAGACCACCGCGGCCCTGGGGCTGACCAGCCTCGGCGGCCATCCGCAGATGGTGCGGCCGCTGCTGGCGCCCATGGCCGAAGGCACCGCCGAAAAGATCCATGGCCGCCTGCCCGAGGCCCTGCGCCAGCGGCTGCTGGCCTTTTGCGCCGCCACCGACAATGTCGGGCTGTTCTTTGGCGAGGACATCTTCGTCGCCTTTGGCGCCATCGCCCTGATGCACACCTTCCTGCTCGGCGCCGGGCTCGATGTCGAACCCCTGCACATCGCCCTCTGGGGCATTCCCACGGCGCTCTGCGCCTTCTTCATCCACGCCCTGCGCCTGCACCGCTTCGATCGCCAGCTCTATCGCGAGCTGACCGCGCGCAAGGAGGTGCAGCCATGATCCTGTCGATCCAGTATCTGTTCTGGCTGGCCGGCGCCATCCTGGCGCTGACCGCGGTCATGACCCTGGCCGATCGTCAGCATCCCAAGCGCTGGACCAGCGGCCTGTTCTGGGGCCTGTTCAGCCTGGTCTTCCTCATCGGCGATCGCCTGCCGCCGGCCTGGGTGGGCGCCGGGGTGCTGCTGATGGCGGTGCTGGCCGGCTGCGGTGCGGTGGGCAGCGGTCACCACGTGACGCGCCCGGAACGCGAGACCCGCGCCAGCGCCGGGCGCCTGGGCAATCGCCTGTTCATTCCGGCCCTGGCGATTCCCGTTGTGACGGTGATCGGCAGCGTGCTGCTCAAGGACGTGCAGATCGCCGGTCTGCCGCTGCTCGATCCCAAGAATGTCACCTTCGTCTCCCTCGGCCTGGGCGCCCTGGTGGCCCTGGCGCTGGCCTGCTGGCTGACCCGTGACACCCCGATCCAGGCGATGCGCGAGTCGCGCCGCCTGACCGATGCCCTGGGCTGGTCGCTGGTGCTGCCCCAGGCCCTGGCCATGCTCGGCCTGGTCTTTACCGACGCCGGCGTCGGCAAGGCGGTGGCGCACCTGGCCACCGCCTACGTGGCCCTTGATCTGCGCCTGGTGGCGGTGGTGGTCTATGTGGTGGGCATGGCCGCCTTCACCGTCATCATGGGCAACGGCTTCGCCGCCTTCCCGGTGATGACCGGCGGCATCGGCGTGCCGGTGCTGGTGGGTGTCTATCATGCCGATCCGGCGGTGATGGCCGCCATCGGCATGTTCTCCGGTTACTGCGGCACCCTGATGACGCCCATGGCGGCCAACTTCAACATCGTCCCGGCCGCCCTGCTGGAACTGGATGACAAGAATGCCGTGATCAAGGCCCAGGTCCCCACCGCCCTGGCGGTGCTGGCCTGCAACGTGGTGCTGCTCTATCTGCTGATGTGAGGTATCCCATGACCCTGTTGCTCACCGGCTTCGCCCCCTTCGGCGGCGAGGCCCTCAACCCCTCCTGGGAGGCCGTGCGCCGGCTTGACGGCGAACGCCTCGGCGACCTGACCGTAGTGGCGGCGCAGCTGCCGACCGTATTCGGCGTCGCGCTCCGGGTGCTGGATGAGCTGCTCGAGCGGCATCGCCCGACCCTGGTGGTGGCGGTCGGCCAGGCCGGCGGACGGGCCGAACTGTCGCTGGAACGCATCGCCATCAACGTCGACGATGCCCGCATCCCCGACAATGCCGGACGCCAGCCCATCGACGAGCCGGTGGTGGCCGGCGGCCCGGCGGCCTACTTCAGCACCCTGCCGATCAAGGCCATGACCCGGGTCCTGCGCGACGCTGGCATCCCCGCGGCGGTGTCCCAGACCGCCGGCACCTTCGTCTGCAACCACGTCTTCTACGGCCTGCAGCATCGCCTGCAGGGCAGCGGGGTACGCGGCGGCTTCATCCATATCCCCTATCTGCCGGCCCAGGCCGCACACCAGCCCGGGGCGCCGTCCATGGCCCTGGAGACCCTGGTCGCCGGCCTGCGCCTGGCGCTCACCTGCGCGGCGACCACCCTGACGGACCTGCGCGAAGGCGGCGGCCAGCTGGACTGACCCCCGCAGGCGCTGCGGCGGAGGACCAGCCGGTCCGGCTGGCCTACAATGCGCCCTCCGCCGCCGCTGCGATTAGCCCATGTCCACCCTGCTTGCCGACTGGCGTCATCCCCTGCTGCACCGTCGCGTCTGGGCCCTGGCCGCGCCGATGATCCTGTCCAATCTCAGCGTGCCGCTGGTGACCCTGGTCGACAGTGCCATCGCCGGCCATCTGCCCGAAGCCCGCCAGCTCGCCGCGGTGGCCATGGGCGGCGCCTTCTACACCGCCCTGCTCGGCATCCTCGGCTTCCTGCGCATGGGCACCACCGGTTTCGCCGCCCAGGCCAGCGGGCGCCGCGACGGCGCCGCCCTGCGCCAGATCCTCCTGCAGGCCGGGCTGCTGGGAGTGGGCCTGTCGCTGCTCCTGCTGCTGGCCGCCAGCCTGGCGCTGGAACCTTTGCTCGCCTGGCTCGGCCTGGATCCCGCCTTCGCCGACCTGGCCGCGCGCTTCCTGCACCTGCGCCTGCTCGGCCTGCCCGCCGCGCTGCTCAGCTACGCGGTGATCGGCTGGCTGCTCGGCACCCAGGGTGCGCGCACGCCGCTGGTGCTGCTGCTCACCACCAATGCCCTGAATCTGCTGCTGGTGACCGGCTTCGTGCTCGGCCTCGGCACCGGGGTGCAGGGCATCGCCCTGGCTTCGGTCCTGGCGGAATGGAGCGGCATGCTGCTCGGCCTCTGGCTGGTGCTGCGCCGTCTGCGGCTGTGGTCCGGCCGGATCGACCGTCCGGCGCTGCGTCGCCTCGCCAGCTGGCGGCCGCTGCTGGCGGTCAATCGCGACATCTTCATCCGCTCCCTGGCGCTGCAGGCGGTATTCCTGCTGTTCGCCGCCCAGGGCGCCCAGCTGGGCGAGACCACGGCGGCGGTTAACGCCCTGCTGCTCAATGGCCTGCTGGTCACCGCCTTCGCTCTCGACGGCCTCGCCCATGCGGTGGAGGCCCTGGCCGGCCACGCTCTGGGCGCCCGCGAAGGCGCCACCCTGCGGCGGGTGCTGGTAATCGCCGGCGGCTGGTCGCTGCTGGCCAGCCTCGGCTTCGCCGTGGCCTTCGCCCTCGGCGGCGATCTGTTCGTCGCCCTGCAGAGCAACATCGCCGAGGTGCGCCAGGCGGCCCACGCCTACCTGCCCTATCTGGCCATGCTGCCGCTGATCGCCATGGTCAGCTACCTGCTGGACGGCCTCTTCATCGGCGCCACCCGCGCCCGGGAGATGCGCAACTCGATGCTGCTGGCCCTGCTGCTGGCGCTGCCGCTCGGCGGCCTGCTGCGCGGCCTCGGCAATCACGGCCTGTGGCTGGCCTTTCTCGCTTTCATGGCGCTGCGTGGCCTGATCTCCGCACTGCTCGCCTGGCGCCTGGCCTGCCGCGAAGGCTGGCTCAGCGACGACGGCGGCGGCTGATCCTGCGGAACCGCCGGGGCGGCGCTCCCCTCAAAGTCGGACATCCCCTGCCGAGAGCGCTGCCATGAGCGAAGACACCCGCGATCAGGAACCCCTGGACACCCCCGCCGACGGCGACGACGTCCCCGAGCACCAGAAGCCGGAAAATCTGGAAAAGCTCAAGGATTACGGCAAGGATCAGATTCCGCCCGGCATCGCCTGACGCCAACCCTGAACCCCTCGACAAAAGCCGTCGACAGCGGTGGCAAAGCCCCGGCGGAGCTCTTAGCATCCGTCGGGTTGAGTGGGCCTGCAGGCCTTCGTGAAGGGAATCCGGATCACCATGACCGTCAGGTCCTACCTGTCGCCTCTTCTTGCGCCCCTGTTGGCGCTGCTGGTGCTCGTCCCCGCGCCGGCAAGGGCCGTGGACGGTTACGCCGGCATTGCCTTCGGCACCGACCAGAAGGCCTTTCTGGCGAAAAAGCTCTGCACCTTCCAGCCGCGCAAGATCGATGTGGTCGGCGTCGAGTATTTCGAATGCTCTGACCTCGGTTTCGCCGGTGAAAAGGTCGAGGCCGGCGCCTTTTTCATCGATGGCCGCTTCCTGCGCCTGTCCATCGTCACGCCCCTGGCGCAGTCCTTTCTGATTGCCGAAGGCCTCACCCAGAAGTACGGCAAACCCTCCTCCCAGTCGTCGGCCGCCGCCTTCGAGCGCCTGAATCAGGACGACGATGCCCAGGCCTATCTGGCCTTCGATCACGATACCGTCGTCTACAAGTTCAGCGCCCAGGCGGCGCGCAAGAAGCAGGTCCTGCTGATCTATACCTCGCCGCGCTACGAGCCCCTGCTCAAGGAGAAGCAGCTGCAGTTCGTCAAAGACTCCCTCTAAACATCCGGTTACAGCTCGTCGGACAATTGCCCCTCGGGCGGCCAAAGTGTCGCCCCGGTCACGTATCGCCGGAAACAGGCCATGAACAATGGCAGATAGCCACGGTCAGAGCGCGGGCAAGGAGCTCCTTCCTGTAACCGGCTACTTACGGACGTCGTTCCTTCGGGAGTCCTACCATGACCGAACCTGTCGCCACGCGCGTCCTGGCGCCGCAGCGTCCCTGCTTTCGTTTGCCCCAGTGTTTTGGCCTCAGCTGCACAGGTTCTCTTTTGAAAAGGATCATTCAATGAACACTCGCAATCTCTGGGTCGACTATGCGAAAGCCATAGGCATCGTGCTGGTCGTCTATGGCCATGTCGTCCGCGGCCTGCTCAACGCCGGCATCCTGCAGGACGCCGAATTCCACGGCCTGGTGGACAGCGTCATCTACAGCTTCCACATGCCGCTGTTCTTCTTCCTCTCCGGCCTGTTCTTCTACAACTCCTTCGTCAAGCGCGGCACCGGCGGCCTGCTGGTGAACAAGATCGACACCATCGTCTATCCCTTCCTGGTGTGGTCGCTGCTCCAGGGTTCGGTGGAGGCGCTGATGTCGCGCTACACCAATGGCGGCGTCAGCTTCAGCGAAGTCCTGACGGTCTGGGAACCACGCCAGCAGTTCTGGTTCCTCTATGCGCTGTTCCTGGTGTTCTGCCTGGCCATGCTCGCCTATCGCTGGGCCAAGCCGCTGGCCTTCTTTGCCGTGTTCGCCTTTGGCGCCCTGGTCTATCTGTTCCAGAACGCCGGCCCGGAAGACTTCTTCTTCACCTTTACCGCGCAGAACTTCGTGTTCTTCGCCTTCGGCGTCTGGTTCAACAACTTCAAGCAGGCCATCGAGGAGCAGGCCGGCCGCGTGATGCTGGGTTCCGGCCTGCTGTTCGTGGTGCTCGAATACTGGTTCCACGGTCTGCTGGGCCTGGTCTACACCGATCGCGGCCTGGCCACCCTGGTGCTGGCGCTGAACGGCATCGTCTTCGTCAGCGCCACCTGCATGGTGCTGGCGCAGCGGCCGCTGCAGTGGGTGCTCACCCTGGGTGCGCTGTCGATGCCCATCTACGTGATGCACGTGCTCAGCGGCAGTGGCGCCCGCATCGTCCTGAGCAAGGGCCTGCATATCAACGACGGCCTGCTGCATATCGTCGCCGGCTGCGCCTTCGGCATCCTGGTGCCGGTGGCCATCGCCAAGCTGCTGGAAGCCCGCGGCATCAACGGTCTGTTCGAGGCGCCGGCGTGGATCTCCGCCCGGCGGTGGCTTCGGCCCAAAGCAGAATCCCCCCGCCCCGCCCTCTAAATGACGGCGCCGGCCAGGGCGCCCTGCGCACCCGGCCGGAGCGACAGCCCTCTCGAACCACCGCGCAAGCGCCAACAAAAAACCCGCTACCAGTCACCTGGTAGCGGGTTTTTTGTTGGCTGAAGCCCTGGGGGCTTCAGCCGCTAGCGCCGATCACTGGCTGGCCAGCACCTGGCCGTTCTTCACTTCCAGCTGCTTGCCTGGCTCGTGGTCCATGCGGACCTGGCCGATCTTGCCATCCAGCAGGTACTTGACGTCATAGCCGACCACCTGGTCCTTGCTGTCATTGACCGTGCTGCAGCGGG
Organism: Pseudomonas sp. BAV 4579; assembly: GCF_009765395.1. Taxonomy (NCBI): domain Bacteria; kingdom Pseudomonadati; phylum Pseudomonadota; class Gammaproteobacteria; order Pseudomonadales; family Pseudomonadaceae; genus Pseudomonas; species Pseudomonas sp. BAV 4579. The sequence goes on from NZ_WHOV01000041.1 coordinate 42,681, forward strand.
TCTGGCTGGTGGTGTAGGTGTCGCGGTTCTGCATGTATTCCTGACCCTTGTTGCCGGCGTAACCACCGCCGACGGCACCGGCGATGGTCGCCAGGGTCTTGCCGCTGCCGTTGCCGACCTGGTTGCCCAGCAGACCGCCGACGACCGCGCCTACGGCGGTCCCGGCGATCTGGTGTTGGTCCTGAACCGGCCTACGGTGCGTCACCGCGACCTCCTTGCAGACCTCGCGCGGGGTCTTGACCGTTTCCTTGACCGGCTGGACGGCGACGACCTCGGCGTACTGAGGCCCGCGGTCGACGAAACTGTACGCCACGGCGCCACCTGCGGTGGCGACGATGGCTCCCAGAACCGTACCTACGAGCATCGACTTGTTCACTACAACCTCCTGACTACTCTGTCATAGCGGGCACCTGGCCCTTTGCCATGCCTGGGACATCAGGGACGCTCGTCGAGTTCCTTGGCTTGCGGCGGGATCAGGTCTTCGCTCTTCAGGTCCAGCCAGATCAGCACCACGTTGGCGATATAGATCGACGAGTAGGTACCGGCCAGCACGCCGATGAACAGCGCCAGGGAGAAGCCGAACAGGTTGTCGCCGCCAAAGAACAGCAGCGCCGCCACGGCCAGCAGGGTCGAGATCGAGGTCGCCAGGGTGCGCAGCAGGGTCTGGGTGGTCGAGACGTTGATGTTCTCGATCAGACTGGCCTTGCGCAGCACCCGGAAGTTTTCCCGCACCCGGTCGAACACCACGATGGTGTCGTTGAGCGAGTAGCCGATGATGGCCAGGACCGCCGCCAGCACCGTCAGGTCGAAGGTGATCTGGAAGAACGACAGCAGACCCAGGGTCACCACCACGTCGTGCACCAGCGAAACGATGGCGCCCACGGCGAACTTCCACTGGAAGCGGAAGGCCACGTAGAGCAGCACACCGCCCAGGGCCAGCAGCATGCCCAGGCCGCCCTGGTCACGCAGCTCCGCGCCCACCTGCGGACCGACGAACTCGGTACGGGTCAGGGAGAAGCGCTCGGTGCTCGCCTTCTGCAGCGCGCCGGTCACCTGCTGGCCCAGCTGGGGATCGTCACCCGGCATCCGTACCAGGACATCGGTGGTGGCGCCGAAACTCTGCACCACGGCTTCTCCGAAGCCGGCGCCCTGCAATTGCTGACGGATCTTGCCAAGGTCGGCGGGCTGCTCGTAGCGCAGCTCGATCAGGGTACCGCCGGTGAAATCCAGGCCGAAGTTCAGCCCCTTGTAGAACCAGCTGAACAGCGCCAGAACGGTCAGGAGCGCGGTGATGGCGAACGCGATATTGCGTACGCCCATGAAGTTGATGGTCTTTTTCATCGCCGCGTCCTCAAATCCACAGCTTCTTGACGTTCCGGCCGCCATAAATCAGGTTGACCATGGCACGGGTCACGAAGATGGCGGTGAACAGGGAGGTGAAGATACCCAGCGACATGGTCACGGCGAAGCCCTTGACCGGCCCGGTGCCCATGGCGAACAGGATGGCGCCCACCAGCAGGGTCGTCAGGTTGGAGTCCAGGATCGCCGTGAAGGCGCGACTGAAGCCCTCATGGATGGCACGCTGGATCGGCATGCCGTTGGCGATCTCTTCGCGGATCCGCGAGAAGATCAGTACGTTGGCGTCCACCGCCTGGCCCATGGTCAGGACGATACCGGCGATACCCGGCAGGGTCAGGGTGGCATGCAGGATGGACATCAAGGCCATCAGCAAGACCATGTTGAAGCCCAGGGCGATGGTCGCCAGCAGCCCGAAGAAGCGGTAGATGGCGATCAGGAACAGCGAGACGAAGGTCATGCCCCACAGCGAGGCATCGATGCCCTTCTCGATGTTGTCGGCGCCCAGGCTCGGGCCGAGGGTGCGTTCCTCGGCGAAGTACATGGGTGCGGCCAGGCCACCGGCACGCAGCAGCAGCGCCAGTTCCGAGGCCTCGCCCGAGCCGTTCAGGCCGGTGATGCGGAAGCTGTTGCCCAGGGCCGACTGGATGGTCGCCAGGCTGATGATGCGCCGCTCTTCCTCGAAGCCGGGCACCGCCACTTCCTTCTGCACGCCATCCACGGTCTGGGTGGTGTAGCGGGTGACCGGACGCTGCTCGATGAACACCACGGCCATGCTGCGGCCGACGTTGCTGCGGGTAGCGCGGTTGATCAGATCGCCGCCATGGCCATCCAGGCGGATGTTGACCTGTGGTCGGCCGTTTTCGTCGAAGCTGGCCGAGGCGTCGGTGACCTGGTCACCGGTGATGATGACGTTACGCTCCAGCGGCACCGCCGGGCGACCGGGCTCGCGGAATTCGAAGCTCTCGGTGGAGGCGCGCGGGGTGTCCGCAGTGGCGGCCAGGCGGAATTCCAGGTTGGCGGTCTTGCCGAGGATGCGCTTGGCTTCGGCGGTGTCCTGCACGCCCGGCAGCTCGACCACGATGCGGTCGGCGCCCTGGCGCTGCACCAGCGGCTCGGCCACGCCCAGTTCGTTGACCCGGTTGCGCACCGTGGTCAGGTTCTGGGTGACGGCATAGTTGCGGATCTCGCGCAGCTTGGCCTCGGTCAGCTGCAGACGCAGCACCTGCAGGTCGCCCCGGGTATCGGTGGTCAGCTCGAAATCGCTGTAGTTCTTGCGGATCAGGCTCTGCGCCTGCTGCAGGTCGGCGGCGTCGGTGAAGCCAAGCTGCAGGGCACCGTTCTGGTCGGGCATGCTGCGATAGCGCACCTTCTCGCGCCGCAGCAGGGTCTTGACCTCGTTGTCATAGACCTTCAGGCGCGCATCCACGGCCTTGTCCATGTCCACCGCCAGCAGGAAGTGCACACCGCCGGACAGGTCCAGGCCGAGCTTCATCGGGCTGGCGCCCAGCTTGCGCAGCCACTGCGGCGTGGTAGGAGCCAGGTTCAGGGCGACCACGAAGTCGTCGCCGAGGGTACGCCGGACCACTTCCTGGGCCGGCAGCTGATCGTCGGCGCGGGTCAGGCGGATCAGCACCCGGCTGCCATTGGCGTTGAGATCACTGGACTTCACGGCGAGCTTCGCCTGCGCCAGGGCCGCGTCTACACGCTGGACCTCGGCGGGGGTCACCGCGCGTTCGGTGCTGGAAGCGCTGATCTGCAGGGCCGGATCGTCGGGGTACAGATTAGGAACCGAATAGATGGCGCCCACGACCAGTACGGCCAGGATCAGCAGGTACTTCCAGAGGGGATATTTGTTGAGCATGACACCGCCCGAGATAAAGGCGGGGCGCCTTGCGCGCCCCGGTGTTAGCTAGATTGAGGAAGGCTCAGAGCGCCTTCAGGGTGCCTTTCGGCAGGGTCGCGGCGATGGCGCCCTTCTGGAATTTCAGTTCGACGTTGTCGGACACTTCCAGCACCACGAACTCGTCGGTGACCTTGTTGATGCGGCCGGCGATACCACCGGTGGTCACCACTTCGTCACCCTTCTGCAAGCCGCCGATCAGGTTCTTGTGATCCTTGGTGCGCTTGGCCTGGGGACGCCAGATCAGGAAATAGAAGATCACCACGAAGCCGATCAGGAAGATGAACTGAATGTATTCACCTCCCGGTGCAGCGTTGGCGGCCGGCGCGGCAGCTTCCTGGGCCTGGGCCGTGGAAATCAGAAAACTCATTGCACTACTCCTTGCAGAGTTGGATGACGGAAAAAGAAGAGATGCCGGGGGTCGCTCGCAGCCGTTCCGACCGCCTCGGCACCCCGCTCACGCACCCGGCGAAGGACGCGCGAGCGCCGTTTCGCCTGGACGATCGGACAGGGGCTTTCAGCGGTCGAGCGGCGGCGTAGGCAGGCCGCGCCGAGCATAGAAGGCGTCCACAAAGTCGGCCAATTTACCCTCTTGGATAGCCTGGCGCAAACCGGCCATCACGCGCTGGTAATACCGCAGGTTGTGGATCGTATTCAGCATACTCCCCAGCATTTCCCCGCATTTATCCAGATGGTGCAGATAGGCCCGGGAGAAATGTTTGCAGGTGTAACAGTCGCAGGTGGGATCCAGCGGCGTCTCGTCGTGACGGTGCACGGCGTTGCGCAGCTTGAGCACACCGGTGTCGATGAACAGATGGCCGTTGCGGGCGTTGCGGGTGGGCATCACGCAGTCGAACATGTCGACGCCGCGGCGCACGCCTTCCACCAGGTCTTCCGGCTTGCCCACGCCCATCAGGTAGCGCGGCTTGTCCGCCGGCAGGTGCGGTGGCAGGAAATCCAGCACCCGGATCATCTCTTCCTTGGGCTCGCCCACCGACAGGCCGCCGATGGCGTAGCCATCGAAGCCGATGCCTTCCAGCCCTTCCAGGGATCTCAGGCGCAGCTCTTCGTGCATGCCGCCCTGGACGATGCCGAACAGCGCCGAGGGATTGTCGCCATGGGCTTCGCGGGAGCGCTTGGCCCAGCGCAGCGACAGCTCCATGGAGCGGCGCGCGGTGTCGAAGTCCGCCGGATAGGGCGTGCACTCGTCGAAGATCATCACGATGTCCGAGCCCAGGGCACGCTGCACCGCCATGGATTCCTCGGGGCCCATGAAGACCTTGGCGCCGTCCACCGGCGAGGCGAAGTAGACGCCCTCCTCCTTGATCTTGCGCAGCGCGCCCAGGCTGAACACCTGGAAGCCGCCGGAATCGGTGAGGATCGGCCCCTGCCACTGCATGAAGTCGTGCAGGTCGCCATGGCGCTGGATCACCTCGGTCCCCGGGCGCAGCCAGAGATGGAAGGTGTTGCCGAGGATGATCTGGGCACCGATGTCGGCGACGCTGTCGGGCAGCATGCCCTTGACCGTGCCGTAGGTACCGACCGGCATGAAGGCCGGGGTCTCGACCACGCCGCGGGGAAAGCTCAGGCGACCGCGACGGGCCTTGCCCTCGGTGGCCAGCAATTCGAAATTCATGAAACTCATATCAGCTCTCCGGGCCCTGGGCCCCGGGATTGCGGGTGATGAACATGGCGTCGCCATAACTGAAGAAGCGATAGCCCTCGGCCACGGCCGTGGCATAGGCGGCCATGGTCTCGCGGTAACCGGCGAAGGCCGACACCAGCATCAGCAGGGTCGACTCGGGCAGGTGGAAGTTGGTCACCAGCGCATCGACCACGTGGAAGGGCCGGCCGGGATAGAGAAAGATGTCCGTTTCGCCGGCGAAGGCCTTGAGTTCGCCATCACGGGCGGCGCTTTCCAGCGAACGCACGCTGGTGGTGCCGACGGCGATCACCCGGCCGCCACGGGCGCGGCAGGCGGCCACGGCATCCACAACGGCCTGGTCGACCTGCAGCCACTCGCGGTGCATGTGGTGGTCTTCGATCTTTTCCACCCGCACCGGCTGGAAGGTGCCGGCACCGACGTGCAGGGTGACGAAGGCGGTCGCCACGCCCTTGGCGCGGATGGCGTCCAGCAGCGGCTCGTCGAAGTGCAGTCCGGCGGTGGGCGCGGCCACCGCGCCGGCATTGCGCGCATAGACGGTCTGGTAGCGCTCGCGATCCTCGGCCTCGTCGGGCCGGTCGATATAGGGCGGCAGCGGCATGTGGCCGACCCGCTCCAGCAGCGGCAGCACCGGCTCGGCGAATTTCAATTCGAACAGGGCGTCGTGGCGCGCCACCATCTCGGCCTCGGCACCGCCGTCGATGAGGATGCGGCTGCCCGGCTTGGGCGACTTGCTGGAGCGCACATGGGCCAGCACCCGCTCTCCGTCCAGCACCCGCTCCACCAGGATCTCCAGCTTGCCGCCACTGGCCTTCTGGCCGAACAGCCGCGCCGGTATCACCCGGGTATCGTTGAACACCATCAGGTCGCCTGGTCGCAGATAACCCAGCAGATCGGCGAAGTGGCGATGACTCAGCTCACCGCTGGGGCCGTCGAGCACCAGCAATCGACTGCCGCGGCGCTCGGCCAGCGGATGACGGGCGATGAGGGATTCGGGAAGGTCGAAATGGAAGTCGGCGACGTGCATGGCAGGTAGATCTCGAAAGGCCGCACAGCTTACCGGAAGCGACCTTTTTCACCAAAGCACTTTAGATTGACCGGGCCTGCCCGCGTCCCTATACTCCGCCGCCATTGCCCCGGTGGCGGAACCGGTAGACGCGGCGGATTCAAAATCCGTTTCCGAAAGGAGTGGGAGTTCGAGTCTCCCCCGGGGCACCAGTTTTTGCACTAAAAATCAAGCGTTTATGAGAAGGGTAGAAAGAGATTTCCACCCTTTTTTTATACAAAATTTTTAGCAGCCAAAAACTGAATTGTTAGTCGTTGGATTTAATCGACCCAAGTTACCACCAAAATTAGATTTGATTTCCACTGGCCAGGTTTTCACCTTGGTGTCCAGCAAAACAAGGATGGCGCAGAATTGAGCCATCATCTCACTGCTTCACACAACCGGGCAGATCCGGCAATGTCTGTTAAACAATTTGAGCACGCCGCCTTCAAACGCCCGAATAATTCTCATCAACCAGTAAACCTTCAAGGTTGTAAGACTTTTCAGTCAGTCGAATATTAAAGCGTAAGTCATCACAGAAGATTGTCAGCTGACCGCTACACCCTGGATGTTCAAGGCCAATAGGCTCAGGCACTGGCTCCGGATCGTAGTACTTGGCTTCATGTGGTGGTAGCTGTAGGCAATCATCAGACCCACAGCGCAGACAGCGCCCACGACTTGCTCTTGAGGACAAAGCCTTGCGCGCCAATTGATATTCAGCGAGCGCCTCCGCTGTTGACTTGATGTAGTACTCCAAGTTTGATTGCTTGGTACTTTTTATAGACGACAACTGCCACCAGCGCTTTCGGGGTGGGTCATTGGCAAACACCTCGCTAAGTTCGACCTGGTAGGCCTCCAACGTTTGTTGAAGCTCCAGCTCGCCAGCTGCATCAGGTAGGACTTCAATCACTCCAAGGTCATCGCATGCGCGGCACCAGCCAATGGCGACCCGCATCCGTACCTTAAGCTCTCCATACAGGGAATACCTGTAGCCCCACCTGTCGACGTCAGAGCACCTAAGATCGCATGCGGTACATCCGTAGGTAACGACTGGCATCGAGATGATTGGTCATCCTTGAACGAGTGCGTATCCGGCTACCGAGAGACTGCTGCATTAATAAGACTATGGTCAACACGACTGACACTGTCCGGCCAATGAGCCGCGGCTAACCCCACGCCCAAAATGCACATCACGACCGATCGACTGTGGTGCGTTTTCTTACGCCCCAAAATTTCACGCTTTAAGTAGACGCAAAATAATAGCGAGTAGATTTATGAGTAGACAGGCAATACGCAGCAAAAAAACCACATGAACGGCAGCACACAGCCTTTGGTTCGAGCCTCCCCGGGCACCAAGCTGTACCTTCCCGGTGTCCCTATGCTGCCTAGAAGCCCAAGAAACCGTCGCCTCAAGGCGGTTTTTTGTGCCCGCTGATTTCGTTCCGGTTTTCAACCGGACCTTCGAGCGCCTACAGCGCTTTCTGGAGCAGACATACGAAAAGGCCCGTTCATGACGGGCCTTCTTTCAGTTCACACGAATCAGCTTCAATCGTTGGTCTGCTGGCACCTGATCGATGGTGAGCATCGTCAGGTCTTGCCCGGCGCTCTTGGCCATGACAGGAGCGCCCAGATCACCGCTCGACGAGTCCGGCAGTTTGTACATGGCACCAGTCAGCGGATCTACAATCAGCATGCCAATCAGACCGCCGAAAAGAATGTTGCCCCAGTACCAGCCGCTCATGCTACTGCTGAGCTGGGTCGTGGTATCGGCGTAGCCATCCTTGTGGAAGGTGACGGTGTAGGCTTCACCCGTGAAATAGCCGCTGCCCGACTTGAGTGTCACGGTTCCGGGGGTGGTGCCGGTGTGAACGAGCTCGCCCGAACGATTCTTGATAGTGAAGCTGGCACCAGCGGGTGTGCTCTTTACAGCGACCGGATACTGGCTGTTACCGACGATGCTCGCACAGCCACTCAGGGTGAGCAGACAGGCGGCAGACAAAACGGTGACGGTGGTACGAAAGACTTTCATGCTGACTCCCTTGGCAGACTTCCGATGCCTTCATTGGCAAACTGCATTGCGCAGCGGGCAGCATTTTACCTTATGAGAACCGCGTCACAATCCTCTGACTATATCCATATGACCTCCTGTCGTCTAAATAGACGACCATAGCAACCTGAAGCGACCCTCGGTACCTCCTTCAAAATCAGTAGCGGGTCAATCCTGTTGCGCTTGAAGGTGTATAGCCGAAATAACTAGCTAGCTAGAACTCTGGAAATTCAACGCCCGCTCTTCGAACTCGCGAAAGTACGTCTCTTGAAAATTCTGCTTTTAGGCTTCGCCCTGCTACTGACCGGCTGCAACCACTACAGCCCAGCCGGCTCCGTCTGCGAACCCAGTACGCTGAGCGGCGAGGACTGCAAGCACCGGCAGGCGGTCGGTGACCACCTGATGGACAAGTATCGGGAATGGCAGCGTTACCAGTAGGCTGGCGCCTGCCAAAGGCTTACCGAGACCGGAAGATGCGCCTGCGCCCTCCCCTGCTACTCGCCCTGCTGCTGACCCTGGTTGGCTGCGCCGTGCAGCAACCGGTCACGCCAGCAGGTGCAGCTATCGACCTGGATCGCTCGCCCAGCTGGACGCTGCAGGCCCGGTTGCACAGCGCCCTCTATGGTTGCGAATTGCTGGTGCTGCACGGCAACAACGCCCGCCTGGCGGGCGAAGAGGGGCGCCTGGCGGACTTTCGTCAGCGGCTGAGCAGTTGCCAGGCTCGGGCCGCTGCCGAAGAGAAGTCTGCCACGGACCAGTTACCCGCCGGCCAGGATCGACGGCTGCGCAATGCACAGAAGGCCTACCTGGCCGCCTGGCAGGGCTATCTGGCCGGGCTCACCATCGATCATCCGGCCGACTTGCAGCAGAAGCAGTCTTATCTTAAGGCGCGTTCAGCGCTGCTCGACGTGGCGACAGAAGCACCCGGACATCCGCGCTGAGCCCCGCAAATGACCGGATAGCCAGCTGACCACCGGCAGCTGAAACGCAAGGGCAAAGCATGCAATAGTAAGACATCGATACGGACGCGAGATCTTGCGCATGGAAACGCTCTCCCCCCTCTCCCAGGTGGCGGTCGAGGACCTGGAAACGGCCCAGACCCCCGCCCGCTTCTCCCCGGCCTTCATCGAGCGGCTGCTCTCGCGTTGCGAGACGCGCATCGACGAGATGGAAGCCTGCCCCGACATGAGCGCGGATTTGCGCCTGATCCACATGCAGAACGTCGATCTGCTGGTGCGTACCGTGGTGGGCGAATGCCGCCATCGGGATCAGATCCGCCGGGTGCAGCGGATCCTGAACTTCTGCGAAGCGCACGCCGGCTGGTTGCAGCCGCAGCCGGCAGCGAGCAAGGGCGCCGCCTAGCGAGCGGCGCCGCCGGGCGGCCCTAGCCAGCCCGGCGCAGCAACAGCACCCCGGCCACGGCGCAGAGCAGCGCCGGTGCCAGCACGGCCAGCAGCGGCGAGAAGCCGAACACCAGGCTGGATGGCCCGAGCAGATCCTGGAAGATCCGCAGGGCGAAGCCGATGATCACCCCGGTGAAGATCCGCTGGCCCAGGGTCACCGAACGCAGCGGGCCGAAGATGAAGGAGATCGCCATCAGCACCAGGGCGGCGGTCACCAGCGGCTGGAAGATCTTCGACCAGAACGCCAGCCAGTAGCTCTTGTTGCTCAGTCCCTGATCGGCCAGGTAGTGGATGTACCACCACAGCCCGGAAATCGACAGCGCATCCGGCTCCATGATCACGGTGTCGAGCACCTGCGGCGTCAGCTCGACGTTCCAGATCACCTTGGGCTCCTGGCGGATGCTGGTCTGGCGATTGCCGAAGTCGGTGATGCTGACGTTTTCCAGCTCCCAGTGATCGCCGCGATAGATGCCGCGCTGGGCGAAGCTGGATTGCAGCAGGTGGCGATTGTCGTCGAACTCGTAGCGCGTCACCCCCAGCAGCAGGCCATTGGGCTGCACCGCGTTGACGTGGGTGTACTCGTGACCCTGACGATGCCAGAGGCCATGGCGCGAGCTCTGCGCCTTGCCGGCGCTCTGCGCCAGGGCGCGGCCGCTCTGCGCCAGGTTTTCCGACCAGGGCGCCACGTATTCGCCGACCAGGATGCCGGCGATGAGCAGCACGAACATCGGCTTCATCACCGCCCAGACGATGCGCCCCAGGGAAACACCGGCGGCGCGCATCACGATCAGTTCGCTGCTGCTGGCCAGGGTGCCCAGGCCGATCAGGCAGCCGATGAGCGCGGCCATGGGCAGCATCTCGTAGGCGCGCCGCGGCGAGGTCAGGAGGACGAACTTGAGCGCCTCGGCGACGCCGTAGTTGTCATCGAAATCGCCGAGCTGGTCGATGAAGGCGAACAGCAGGGCCAGGCCGACGATCACGCCCAGCACCGCGAGGATGCTGACGAAGACGGTGCGCCCTATGTACCAGTCGAGCTTGTTCATGCCGCCACCTCCGGCTTGTGACCGCGCAGACGCGCCTTGAGCGGTTCCCAGAAGGCCAGCAGCAGGCCGAGCACCAGGAACAGCAGGTGCACGCCCCACAGGCCGATGGCCGGCGGCAGGCGGCCCTTGTCCAGGGCGCCGCGGGCGGCGATCAGCAGCGACAGGTAGGCCATGTACAGCAGGATCGCCGGCAGCAGCTTGAGGAAGCGGCCCTGGCGCGGATTGACCTTGGCCAGGGGCACGGCGATGAGGGTCACGATGAACACCAGGATCGGCAGCGACAGCCGCCATTGCAGTTCGCCGCGATACTGCAGCTCGTTGCTGCGCATGAGTTCGCCGGTGGTGACGGCGTCACGCTCGCTGATGTCCTCGCTGACAGCGGGCTTGGGCAGGAGCACGCCATAGGTGTCGTACTGCACCGCGCGGTAGTCGGCCTGGCCGGGGACGCCGTCGTAGCGGAAGCCGTTCTGCAGGATCAGGTAGCGACTGCCGTCCGGGTGGATTTCCTGCCGGCCGGTGTCGGCCACCAGCACGCCCACGCCACGGTCCTTGCCGCCAGCGGTGGAGGTGTTGCGCTCGGAAATGAAGACGCCGCCCAGCTGGCTGCGATCCGCCGACAGGCGCTCGGTGTAGGTCACCCGCGAGTTGTCCCGCAGCGACTGGAAGCGGCCGGGTTCGAGGGTGTCGAACTCGGTCATGGCGTCCTGCTGGTTGAGGATGGTGGTGACCTTCTGCACGCCCAGGGGCGCCAGCGACAGGCTCAGCCAGGCAACCACCAGGGCCACCAGCGCGGCGGGCGCCATGCTGTAGGCCAGCAGGCGGCGCGGACTCAGGCCGGTGGCGGTGAGCACGGTCATCTCGCTGTCCAGGTACAGTCGGCCATAGGCCAGCAGGAAGCCGAGAAAGAGCCCCAGCGGCAGGATCAGCTGCAGGAAGCCGGGGATGCGGTAGGCCATGATGAGCAGCAGCACACCCGGATCCAGCAGGCCCTGGGCCGCCTGGGCCAGGTACTTGATGAAGCGGCCGCTCATGATGATCACCAGCAGCACGGCACTGACCGCGCCGAGGGTGGTGAGAACTTCTCGAGACAGATAGCGGAAGACGATCAAACAGGATTCTCCAGGGTTGTCAGGCTCTGGCGCGAACGCTCACACTAGCTCGGCTGCATGGCTTGCGTTGCAAGGCCCACCCGTTGAAGGCCGATCGCCGGGAAAGGCCCTGGCGAAAGCCCCGCATTATATCCTGCGAACTCATGTGTTTGTCTTGGGGAGCTTCTCCTAATGGAATTCGTCGTCAAAAACGCTCGTCCGGAAACCCTGAAAACCGCCACGCTGGTCGTGGCCGTCGGTGAAGGCGGTGCGCTCGACGCAGCGGCCAGCGCCGTGGACGCTGCCACTTCCGGCGCCCTGAGCGCGGCCGTCAAGCGCGGCGACATCGCCGGCAAGGCCGGCCAGACCCTGCTGCTGACCAACCTGCCCGGCCTCAAGGCCGAGCGCGTGCTGCTGGTGGGTAGCGGCGCCAGCGAAGGGCTGTCCGACCGCCAGTACCGCAAACTGGCCAGCGGCGCCCTGAGTGTGCTCAAGAGCCTGGGCGGCAGCGACGCCGCCATCGCCCTCGGCGATGTGCCGGTCAAGAATCGTGACGGCTATGCCCGCCTGCGCCTGCTGGCCGAGACCCTGGCCGATGGCGACTACGTCTTCGATCGCTTCAAGAGCAAGAAGGCCGAGCCGCGGCCACTGAAGAAGCTGACCCTGGTCACCACCAAGGCCTCCCAGCCGGAAGCCGAACGCGCCCTGGCCCATGCCCTGGCGATCACCCACGGCACCGCCTACGCCAAGGACTTCGGCAACCTGCCGCCGAACGTCTGCAATCCGGTCTATGTGGCCGATCAGGCCAAGGCCCTGGGCAAGCAGTTCAAGGACGCCGGGCTCTCCGTCGAGGTGCTCGACGAGAAGAAGATGAGCGAATTGGGCATGGGCTCCTTCCTCGCCGTGGCCCAGGGCAGCGCCCAGCCGCCGCGCCTGGTGGTGCTGCAGTACAAGGGCGGCGCCAAGAATGCCCAGCCCTACACCCTGGTCGGCAAGGGCATCACCTTCGACACCGGTGGCATCAGCATCAAGCCCAGCGCCGGCATGGACGAGATGAAGTACGACATGTGCGGCGCCGCCAGCGTCCTGGGCACCTTCCGCGCCCTCATGGAGCTCAAGCCGGCGATCAACGTGGTGGGCCTGCTGGCCCTGGCCGAGAACATGCCCAGCGGCACCGCCACCCGTCCGGGTGACATCGTCACCAGCATGAGCGGCCAGACCATCGAGATCCTCAACACCGACGCCGAAGGCCGCCTGGTGCTGTGCGATACCCTCACCTATGCCGAGCGCTTCCAGCCCAAGGCGGTGATCGACATCGCCACCCTCACCGGCGCCTGCATCACCGCGCTGGGTTCGCTGGTCTCGGGCCTGATGGGCAACGACGACGCCCTGATCGACCAGGTCAAGCAGGCTGGCGATCGCGCCGACGACCGCGTCTGGCAACTGCCGCTGCACGACGAGTACCAGGAGCAGCTGGACAGCCCCTTCGCCGACATGGCCAACATCGGCGGCCCCAAGGCCGGCACCATCACCGCCGGCTGCTTCCTGGCGCGCTACGCCAAGGCCTATCCCTGGGTGCATCTGGACGTGGCCGGTACCGCCTGGATCAGCGGCGGCAAGGACAAGGCCGCCACCGGTCGTCCGGTCCCGCTGCTGGTGCAGTACCTGCTCGACCGCAGTAACGAGGCCTAAGCCTCTGCCCAAGGCCGCGACGCCCCTGTGTCGCGGCCTTGCCGTTTCCCTCTCCTTCTTCGTGATCCGCCATGACCCGTGTCGATTTCTATGTCCTGCCTTCCACCGATCCCGCGGCGCGGCTGGCCTTCGCCTGCCGGCTGATGGACAAGGCCTGGAAGCAGGGCATGCCGGTCTATGTGCACTGTGCCGACGCCGAGCAGCGCCAGCGTCTGGATGACCAGCTGTGGGCCTTCCGCCCGGACAGCTTCGTTCCCCACGATCTTGCGGAAACATCCAGCGACAGCCCGGTGGTGCTCGGCCTGACCACGCCCGCCGAGCAGACGGGTGAGCTGCTGATCAACCTCAGCCTGGCGCCGCCGCCCTGCCATGCGGGTTTCGCCCGGATCGCCGAAGTGGTCGTCGAAGCCCCCGAAGTTCGCCAGGCGATGCGCGAAGGTTTTCGCTTCTACCGCAAGCTTGGCTATGCTCTACAGGACCATCAGCTGTCACGTGTCTGATTTCATGACCAGCACCAAGCCTCCCGCGCACGTCCTGCAAGACCTCGAAGCCATCCGCCAGGTGCTCGACAAGAGCCGTAACACGGTCCAGCCGATCAGCGCCGATGGCATCCCCATCCTCTCCGATGTCATAGCGCCCAGCGCCGAGCGGCTCAAGGCCATTCCGCCGCTGCTCGACCAGATCGTGCCGGACGTCATCGAAGAGGCGACGCCCAGCGCGCCGCACGAAGACCTGGCCCAGGTGCGCCTGCGCCAGGAAGCACCGGCCATTCTTCAGGAACTGCTCGACGAGCAGTTGCCGCGTCTGGAGGCCGAATTGCAGCGCCGTCTCCAGCAGCGCCTGGAAGAACTGCTGCAGCGTCCCTGAGCGCGGGGCGCCAACTGCCGTCGGCGGGCCGGAGTCGCTATACTCGGAGGCTTTCCTCTTCCAGCGACAAAAGCCCCCTCCATGGACAAGACCTACCAGCCGCACGCCATCGAAACCTCCTGGTACCAGACCTGGGAACGCCAGGGCCATTTCGCGCCCCAGGGGTCGGGCGAGCCCTACACCATCATGATCCCGCCGCCGAACGTGACCGGCAGCCTGCACATGGGCCATGGCTTCAACAACGCCATCATGGACGCCCTGATCCGCTTCCGCCGCATGCAGGGTCGCAACACCCTCTGGCAGCCGGGCACGGACCACGCCGGCATCGCCACCCAGATGCTGGTGGAGCGCCGCATCGGCGCCGAGGGCCTGTCGCGCCATGACCTGGGTCGGGAGAAATTCCTGGAGAAGGTCTGGGAATGGAAGAACGAATCCGGGGGCAACATCAGCCGGCAGATCCGCCGCCTGGGCTCCTCGGTGGACTGGTCGCGCGAGCGCTTCACCATGGACGAGGGCCTCTCCGAGGCGGTCAAGGAAGCCTTCGTGCGCCTGCACGAGGACGGCCTGATCTATCGCGGCAAGCGCCTGGTCAACTGGGACACCAAGCTGCACACCGCCATTTCCGACCTGGAAGTGGAAAGCCATGACGAGAAGGGTCACCTCTGGCACCTGCGCTATCCGCTGGCCGATGGCGCCCGCACCGCCGAGGGCATGGACCATCTGGTGGTCGCCACCACCCGTCCCGAGACCCTGCTGGGCGACGCCGCCGTGGCCGTGCACCCGGAAGACCCGCGCTACAAGGACCTGATCGGCCAGTACGTCGAGCTGCCCCTGGTGGGCCGGCGCATCCCCATCGTCGGTGACGACTATTGCGACCCCGAATTCGGCACCGGCTGCGTCAAGATCACCCCGGCCCACGACTTCAACGACTATGAAGTCGGCAAGCGACACAACCTGCCGCTGATCACCATCTTCGATGCCGACGCGGCCGTCCTCCCCGGCGCCCAGGTGTTCAACCTGGACGGCAGCGTCAATGGCATGTTCGACGCCACCCTCCCCGCCGCCTACGCCGGGCTGGACCGCTTCGAGGCGCGCAAGCGCATCGTCGCCGACCTGGAGGCCGCCGGCCGCCTGGAAAAGATCGACGACCACGCCCTCAAGGTGCCCAAGGGCGACCGCTCTGGCACCGTGATCGAGCCCTGGCTGACCGACCAGTGGTACGTTTCCACCAAGCCCCTGGCCGAAAAGGCGATCGCCGTGGTCGAGAGCGGCGAGGTGCAATTCGTGCCCAAGCAGTACGAGAACATGTACTTCAGCTGGATGCGCGACATCCAGGACTGGTGCATCAGCCGCCAGCTCTGGTGGGGCCACCGCATTCCGGCCTGGTACGACCAGGCCGGCAACGTCTACGTCGGTCGCGACGAAGCCGAGGTACGCGCCAAGCACAACCTGGGTGACATAGCCCTGCGCCAGGACGACGACGTGCTGGACACCTGGTTCAGCTCCGGCCTGTGGACCTTCTCCACCCTGGGCTGGCCCGAGCAGACCGAGGCGCTGAAGACCTTCCACCCCACCGACGTGCTGGTCACCGGCTTCGACATCATCTTCTTCTGGGTCGCCCGGATGATCATGCTGTCCACCCACCTGACCGGGCAGATCCCGTTCAAGACCGTCTATGTCCATGGCCTGGTGCGCGATGGCCAGGGCCAGAAGATGTCCAAGTCCAAGGGCAACGTGCTCGACCCGCTGGACATCGTCGACGGCATCGACCTGGACACCCTGCTGGAGAAGCGCACCAGCGGCCTGATGCAGCCCAAGCTGGCCGAGAAGATCGCCAAGCAGACCCGCGCCGAATTCCCGGACGGCATCGCCAGCTACGGCACCGATGCCCTGAGATTCACCTTCTGCTCCCTGGCCACCACCGGCCGCGACGTCAAGTTCGACATGGGTCGCGTCGAGGGCTACCGCAACTTCTGCAACAAGCTGTGGAACGCGGCGAATTTCGTCATGGAGAACGTCGAGGGCCAGGATACCGGCGTCAACGACGAACCGGTCGAGCTGTCCTCGGTGGATCGCTGGATCATCTCCCAGCTGCAACGCACCGAGGCCGAGGTGACCCGTCAGCTCGACGCCTTCCGTTTCGACCTGGCCACCCAGGCGCTCTACGAATTCGTCTGGGACGAGTACTGCGCCTGGTACCTGGAACTGGTCAAGCCGGTGCTGTGGGACGAGAACGCCTCCATCGAGCGTCAGCGCGGCACCCGTCGCACCCTGGCGCGGGTACTGGAGGTGGTGCTGCGCCTGGCGCATCCCTTCATGCCCTTCATCACCGAGGAAATCTGGCAGCGCCTCAAGGCGCCGGCCGGTGTCCAGGGCGAGACCCTGATGCTGCAACCCTGGCCGGTGGCCAACGAGGCGCGCATCGATGCCGCCGCCGAAGGCGACATCGAGTGGGTCAAGGCGCTGATGCTGGGCGTGCGGCAGATCCGTGGTGAGATGAAGATCTCCATGGCCAAACGCATCGACATCATCGTCGCCAACGCCAGTGCCGAGGATCAGCGTCGCCTGGCCGACTTCGAGCCGCTGCTGAACAAGCTGGCCAAGCTGGAATCGGTCCGCGTGCTGGCCGCCGGCGAGGAAGCACCGATGTCCGCCACCACCCTGGTGGGCGAGATGGAAGTGCTGGTGCCCATGGCCGGCCTGATCGACAAGGACGCGGAACTGACGCGCCTGGACAAGGAGATCGGCCGCCTGGAAGGCGAGGTCAAGCGCGTCGGTGGCAAGCTGGCCAATGAAGGCTTCGTCGCCAAGGCCCCGGCCGAGGTGCTGGAGAAGGAGCGTGCCAAACTGGCCGAGGCCGAACAGGCCCTGGCCAAGCTGGTGGAGCAGCGGCAGCGCATCGCCACCCTCTGATGCCCCTAAAGCCCACCCTCGCGGTGGGCTTTTTATTACCCAGGACGACTCTCATGGATGTGAGCAAGACCAAGACCAGCTTCTATCGCCGCCTCTATGTGGCCTTGCTGGTGGCCAGTGGCACCGCCACCAGCGTGCCGGCGTTGATGGCGGCCACCGGCATGCCGCGGCGCACTGCCCAGGACACCCTGCTGGCGCTGGCCGATCTGGATATCGACTGCCAGTTCGTGCAGGGCGACGGCGCGCGCAACAACGCCGGCGGCTACGAGATCCGCGACTGGGGCGCGGTGGATCCGCGCTGGGTCGAGCGTGAGTTGCCGCGGATCAGGACGGTTCTGGGTTATCCCTGACGACTAGAAATCCAGCGCCTGCACCACGTCATAGGCCGGCGTCTCATAGGGATGCGCGCCCTTGAGCGCCGCCACCGCCTGGCGGGCGATCTGTTCGTCGGCCAGCACCAGCTCCACACGCCATTCCTCCAGCTGTTCGAGACTGCCCTGCTCGCCCAGGTGCGGCTGGCTGCCAGGCAAAGGGCGGAACTGGCCGACGCCCTGGACCTGCCAACAACAGCTGTCGTACAGACCGATGCGACCGCCGCCCACGGCGAAGATCGCCTGCTTGACGGCTTCCAGGTGGGAGTCGGGGACGTAGAAGCAGAGTTTGAGCATGGTGACGCTCTCCGGCTGGGCGGCCCTCACCCCAGCCCTCTCCCTGAGGGAGAGGAGGTAAGAGCGCAGCGGCGGATGCCGGGTGGCTCGCCGTCGGTTTGGAAGAGAGCCTATGGGCCAGGCTCACCCGACCGCAGGTCGAGCCAGCCTGGCCAGACGCCGAACCCTCAGTCCACCCAGACCCGCGCATTGCGGAACAGGCGCATCCAGCCGCCGTCCTCGCCCTGCCAGTCGGCGGGAATCCAGGAGTTCTGCACGGCCCGGAAGCAGCGCTCGGGGTGCGGCATCATCAGCAGGACGCGACCGTCCTGGCTGGACAGCCCGGTGATGCCCAGCGGCGAGCCGTTGGGGTTGGCCGGATAGGTCTCGGTGACCTTGCTGTGACCATCGACATAGCGCAGCGCCACGGTGCCGGAGACGTCAGCGGCGACCAGCGCCTGCTGGTTCGGGTACTCGGCGAAGCCTTCGCCATGGGCGATGGCGATGGGCAGCCGCGACCCGGCCATGCCGGCGAGGAACAGCGAGGGCGAATCCTGCACCTGGACCATGGCCACCCGCGCCTCGAACTGCTCGGAGCGGTTGCGCACGAAGCGCGGCCAGAATTCGCTGCCGGGCACCAGCTCGCGCAGGTTGGCGACCATCTGGCAGCCGTTGCACACGCCCAGGGTAAAGGTGTCGGTGCGCTCGAAGAACTGCTGGAAGCCGTCACGGGCACGGGCGTTGAACAGGATGGACTTGGCCCAGCCACCGCCGGCGCCGAGGACGTCGCCATAGGAGAAGCCGCCACAGGCCACCACGCCCTTGAAGTCCGCCAGGTCAATGCGACCGGAGAGGATGTCGCTCATGTGCACGTCGATGGCGGCGAAGCCGGCACGATCGAAGGCCGCGCCCATCTCCACCTGGCCGTTGACGCCCTGCTCGCGCAGGATGGCGACCTGCGGCCGCACGCCCTTCTTGATGTAGGGCGCGCAGATGTCTTCGTTAGGATCATAGGCCAGCTTGGCCGACAGCCCCGGATGATCCTCTTCCAGCAGGGCGCCGAATTCCTGCTGGGCGCACTCGGCGTTGTCGCGCAGGCGCTGGATCTGAAAGCTGGTCTCGCTCCAGACGCGCTGCAGCATGCGCCGCTCGGCCCGGTAGAGGTGCTCGTCGTGGTAGTGGATGTTGATCTCGTAGCCGTTGACCGGGTTGCCGATCACCGCCACGCAGTCTTCCAGACCGGCCGCGCTGAACTGGGCCAGCACCTCGTGGGTGAAGTCCTGGGGCACCTGGATGACGGCACCCAGCTCCTCGGCGAACAGCGCGCGGGTCAGTTCGTCACGGTCGGCGGCCAGGGCGTCCAGGCGCAGGGCCAGGCCGCAGTGACCGGCGAAGGCCATTTCCACCACAGTGGTAATGAGGCCACCGTCGGAACGGTCGTGGTAGGCCAGCAGCAGGCCGTCCTGGTTGAGCCCCTGGATCACCGCGAAGAAGGCCTTGAGGTCTTCGGCCTGGTCGACGTCGGGGGCCTGCTGGCCGAGCTTGCCGTGGGTCTGGGCGAGGATGGAGCCGCCCAGGCGATTCTGGCCGCGACCCAGGTCGATGAGGATCAGGTCGGTCTGGCCCTTGTCCAGGCGCAGCTGGGGGGTCAGGGTGCGGCGGATGTCCTGCACCGGGGCGAAACCGGTGATCACAAGCGACAGCGGCGCGGTGACGCTCTTGTCTTCGCCGCCGTCCTGCCAGCGGGTCTTCATGGACATGGAGTCCTTGCCGACCGGGATGGTGATGCCCAGCTGCGGGCACAGCTCCATGCCCACCGCCTTGACGGTTTCATAGAGGCGCGCGTCTTCGCCGGGATGGCCGGCAGCGGCCATCCAGTTGGCGGACAGCTTGACGTCGCCGAGCTTCTCGATGCGCGCGGCGGCCAGGTTGGTGATGGTCTCGCCGATGGCCATGCGGCCGGAAGCAGGCGCGTCGAGCAGCGCCAGCGGGGTGCGCTCGCCCATGGCCATGGCTTCGCCGGTGTGGACGTCGAAGCTGGTGGCAGTCACGGCGCAGTCGGCCACCGGCACCTGCCAGGGGCCGACCATCTGGTCGCGGGCGACCAGGCCGGTGATGGTGCGGTCGCCGATGGTGATCAGGAAGCTCTTGCTGGCCACGGCCGGGTGGCGCAGGACGCGCTCCACCGACTCGGTCAGGTCCAGGCCGGCGCCGTCGAAGGCGTCGCCCAGTTCGGCTTCCCGGGTGGCGCTGCGGTGCATGCGCGGCGGCTTGCCGAGCAGCACGTCCAGCGGCATGTCCACGGCGTTGTTGCCGAAGTGGCTGTCGGCCACGGTCAGCTGGCGCTCCTCGGTGGCTTCGCCGACCACGGCGAAGGGGCAGCGCTCGCGTTCGCAGATGGCCTTGAAGGTCTCGAAGTTCTCGGCGTCCACGGAGAGCACGTAGCGCTCCTGGGACTCGTTGCACCAGATCTCCAGCGGACTCATGCCCGGCTCGTCGTTGGGCACGTTGCGCAATTCGAAACGACCACCGCGACCGGCATCGTTGACCAGCTCGGGGAAGGCATTGGACAGGCCGCCCGCACCCACGTCGTGGATAAAGGTGATGGGGTTGTTTTCACCCAGCTGCCAGCAGCGGTCGATGACCTCCTGGCAGCGGCGCTCCATTTCCGGGTTCTCGCGCTGCACCGAGGCGAAATCCAGGTCGGCGGAGCTGGCGCCGGTGGACATGGACGAGGCCGCGCCACCGCCCAGGCCGATCAGCATGGCCGGACCACCGAGCACGATGAGCTTGCCGCCCACCGAGATGTCGCCCTTCTGCACGTGGTCGGCGCGGATGTTGCCCAGGCCGCCGGCGAGCATGATCGGCTTGTGATAGCCGCGCACCTCGGGACCGCGGGGGGTCTCGACCTGCTGCTCGAAGGTGCGGAAGTAGCCGGCCAGGGCCGGGCGACCGAATTCGTTGTTGAAGGCGGCGCCACCCAGCGGGCCCTCGATCATGATGTCCAGCGGGGTGACGATGCGCTCGGGCTTGCCGTAGGGCTGCTCCCAGGGCTGCGCGAAACCGGGAATGTTCAGGTTGGAGACGGTGAAGCCGGTCAGGCCCGCCTTGGGCTTGGAGCCGCGACCGGTGGCGCCTTCGTCGCGGATCTCGCCGCCGGAACCAGTGGAGGCGCCGGGGAAGGGGGCGATGGCGGTCGGGTGGTTGTGGGTCTCCACCTTCATCAGGATGTGCACGGGCTGGCTGTGCGCCCCGTATTCGCGGGACTCGGCGTCGGGGTAGAAGCGCCCGGCGGTGAAGCCTTCCATGACCGCGGCGTTGTCCTTGTAGGCGGACAGCACGCCGGCGCGGTTCAGCTCAAAGGTGTTCTTGATCATGCCGAACAACGACTTCTCCTGGCTCTCGCCATCGAGGTCCCAGCTGGCATTGAAGATCTTGTGCCGGCAGTGCTCGGAATTGGCCTGGGCGAACATCATGAGTTCGATGTCATGGGGATTGCGCCCCAGGGCGGTGAAGCTCTTGACCAGGTAGTCGATCTCGTCATCGGCCAGGGCCAGGCCCAGCTCGAGATTGGCCTGTTCCAGGGCAGCGTGACCACCGCCGAGCACGTCCACCGCGGTGAGCGGCCTGGGCGTGGCATGGCTGAAGATGTCGGCGGCGGCGTCCAGGGCCGGCAGCACGCGCTGGGTCATGCGGTCATGAAGGGCGGCGGCCAGCTGCGCGTGGGCAGCAGCGTCCAACTCGCCGGCGACATAGTAGGCCACGCCGCGCTCCAGGCGCTCGATCTGCGCCAGGCCACAGTTGTGGGCGATGTCGGTGGCCTTGCTCGACCAGGGCGAGATGGTGCCCAGGCGCGGCACGATGAGGAACAGCGCGCCGCCGGGTTCCTGCTGGGGGACGCTGGGGCCGTATTGCAGCAGTCGGCCGAGGATGCCCTCTTCCTCCGCGCTCAGGGTGCCGGCGACTTCGGCGAAATGAACGAACTCGGCATAGAGCCCGGAGACACCGGGAGCCAGGCGAGTCAGCTGGTCGAGAAGTTTGCCGTGACGGAACGAAGAAAGAGCGGGAGCGCCGCGCAGGATCAGCATCGGGGACAGCCTCGGGGCCAAGTCACTTTGGGGCCGTGCATTCTAGCCTAAAGGCGCGCCGGGGACACCTTCCGGCGACGAGGGTTCATGCAGACTTACCAACACCCTTGTATGTATAAAATGGGCGCTTGCCCACTTCTCGCGTATACTGCCCGCCGTTACGGCCTGCCGCGCCCCATGGACGCGGCTCCCCATTGGGCTCAGGATAGAGCCTTTGGCCGGACCGGTGGCGCGGAGCGTCCCGACCATAACGAGTGCCCGGAGGGGCCGACCGATGAGGCGCGTCAGCAAGGCGCCAGTGCCGTTTTGATGCCGTATGGCCGAGCTAGCCCATTTGAATAGAGCCTTCAAGCGATTCGCCTGGCTTACCCTGCCCTTCCTCGCCTTGCTCATGAGCTGCGGGGAGGCCGACGTGCCTGCGCCGCCCAAGCCGACCGCGCTGGAGCAGGTGCAGCAGGCGGGTGTGCTGCGCGTGGTGACGCGCAACAGTCCGGCAACCTACTTCCAGGACCGCAACGGCGAGACCGGTTTCGAATACGAACTGGTCAAGGGCTTCGCCGAATCCCTCAAGGTGCGCCTGGAAATCAGCACCGCCGACAACCTCGACGACCTCTTCAATCGCCTGACCGCGCCGGACGGCCCGGTGATCGCCGCAGCTGGCCTCACGCCCTCGGTCAATCGCCAGAATCTGAAATTTTCCCGCAGCTATCTGGACGTGGTGCCCCAGGTCATCTATCGCAACGGTACCGTCCGCCCCAGCACGCCCAAGGATCTGGTCGGCAAGCGCATCCTGGTGCTCAAGGGCAGCAGCCAGGCGCAGCAGCTCAGGGCGTTGCAGGCTCAGGTAGCGGGACTCACCTTCGACGAATCCGATCAGGTGGAGGTCAGCGACCTGTTGCGCATGGTCGACGAAGGCCAGATCGACCTGACCCTGGTGGATTCCAACGAACTGGCCATGAACCAGGTGTACTTCCCCAACGTGCGGGTGGCCTTCGACCTGGGCGACAACCAGGGCCAGGCCTGGGCCCTGCAACCCGGGGAGGACAACAGCCTGCTCGATGCGGTCAACGCCTACCTGGACAAGGTCCGCCGCGACGGCACCCTGCAGCAGCTCAAGGAGCGCTACTACGGTCACGTCGACGTCCTCGGCTATGTAGGCGCCTACACCTTCGCCCAGCACCTGCAGGAACGCCTGCCCAAGTACGAGAAGCACTTCCGCAAGGTGGCGCAGAAGCATCAGCTGGACTGGCGCCTGCTCGCCGCCATGGGCTACCAGGAGTCGCTGTGGACCCCGGACGCCACCTCCAAGACCGGGGTGCGCGGCCTGATGATGCTGACCAACAACACGGCCCAGGCCATGGGCGTCGCCAACCGCCTGGATCCGGAGCAGAGCATCACCGGCGGCGCCAAGTACTTCGACCAGATCCGCGACGAGTTGCCGGACAGCATCCACGAACCGGATCGCACCTGGTTCGCCCTGGCCACCTACAACATCGGCATCGCCCACATCCTCGACGCCCGCCGGCTGGCCGAATCCCAGGGCCTGGACCCGGATCGCTGGCTGGACGTGAAGAAGATGCTGCCGCGCCTGGCGCAGAAGCAGTGGTACAGCAAGACCCGCTACGGCTACGCCCGCGGCGGGGAGACGGTGGAATTCGTGCAGAACGTGCGCCGTTACTACGACATCCTCACCTGGACCACCCAGCCGCAGATGGAAGGCCAGCAACTGGCCAAGACCGGCCTGCACGTCCCCGCCATCGCCGACGACCGCCCCGCCCGGGAAACGCCCCAGGATATGTGAGGGCCGCCGCGCTCGAACCCTCGTAGCGTGGAAAACCGCGCCCGCGTTTTCCACCGGCAACCTCCGGCACCATCCCGCGTGGACAAGGCTGCGCCGTTGTCCACCCTACATAGCTGAACGTAGGTTGGGCTTCGCCGAGCTCCACCCAACCGACGAAAAGCCCTACCCCCTGGGCTTCTGGATCAGCTTGTCCACGGCGCGGGCCGCGGCGACCATGCCGAAGGTAGCGGTGACCATCATCACCGCGCCGAAGCCGCCGGCGCAGTCCAGGCGGACGCCTTCGCCGACGAAACTCTTCTGCTGGCAGACGCTGCCGTCCGGCTTGGGATAGCGCAGCTGCTCGGTGGAAAAGACGCAGGGCACGCTGTAGTGGCGACTGGGATTGCGCGAGAAGCCATAGTCGCGACGCAGCAGCGAGCGCACCCGCGAGGCCAGGGGATCGTTGTAGGTGCGATTGAGGTCGACCACCTGGATCTGGGTGGGGTCGATCTGGCCGCCGGCGCCGCCGGTGGTGACGATGGCGATCTTGCGTCTCTTGCACCAGGCGATCAGCGCCGCCTTGGAGGCCACGCTGTCGATGCAGTCCAGCACCAGGTCGAGTTCTTCGGTGATGTAGTCGGCCATGGTCTCGCGGGTGACGAAGTCCGCCACCGCCTTGACCGCGCAGGCCGGGTTGATGGCCTGGATGCGCTCGGCCATCACCGTGACCTTGGGCCGCCCCACCTGCCCTTCCAGCGCATGTACCTGGCGATTGGTGTTGCTGACGCAGACGTCGTCCAGATCGAACAGACTGATGCGACCGACACCGCTGCGCGCCAGGGCCTCGGCGGCCCAGGAACCCACCCCGCCAATGCCGACCACGGCGACATGACTGGCGGCCAGGCGCTCGACGGCCTCCTGCCCATAGAGCCGGGCGATCCCGCCGAAGCGTTGTTCATCGAACGTCATGAAGGCTTTCCACAAAAGCCACAGTATAGGTTTTCCTTTACCATACCGCTCCCCCTGAACCCTAGCTGCCTCCCGGGACCCG